>JAGQQG010000330.1 GCA_020426325.1 Planctomycetaceae bacterium
ACCAGTACGACAGGCTTCCAGCCTGTCGAAGCCAAAGTCACGGACAGGCTGGAAGCCTGCCGTACCGTAGATTTTCCATTGCCGCTCGCCGAATGAGCTGCGGGCGACCGCAGTGAGGTTTTTCCTGATCGTGGATCTTCAATGCATTTCCCTCTGCAGGGAATGCGATGACTCTCCCACTTGCTCCGTTCGTCAATGCTACGCCATGATCTCCTGAACCACCTCACCGTGGATATTGGTCAATCGGAAATCGCGGCCGCCGTAGCGATACGTGAGCTTTGTGTGGTCGAAGCCCAGCAGATGGAGCATCGTGGCGTGCAGATCGTGCAGATGCACGTTGCCGTCGCTGGCTTCGTAGCCGAATTCGTCGGTGACGCCGTGAGTCAGACCGGCTTTCGTCCCGCCTCCGGCCAGCCACGCCGTGAAGCCGTCGCAGTTGTGGTCGCGGCCGATCTTTTCTTCGCCGTCCAGAACCTGCGTTTCCGGTGTCCGGCCGAATTCGCCCGTCCACAACACCAGCGTGTCTTCCAGCAGGCCGCGCTGATCCAGATCCGACAACAGCGCGGCAATCGGCTGATCGACGCTTTCTGCCTTCTTCGGAAAGTTTT
>JAGQQG010000331.1 GCA_020426325.1 Planctomycetaceae bacterium
TCTCGGCTTCTTGCCCGGTAATACCCAAACTGCTGTAGACATCAGCGAGCAGCAAGTGATTGTCGGTGCCACCACACATGAGGCGCACACCAGCGTCTCGAAACACTTTCTCCATTGCCTTGGCGTTCTTCAGAATCTGTGTCGCGTAGTCTTTGAAGCTCGGCTGCAGCGCCTCACCAAACGCCACCGCCTTGGCGGCAATTTGATGCATATGGGGCCCGCCCTGCATCCCCGGAAAAACTGCTTTGTTGATTTTCTTCGCAATCTCTTCGCTCTCGCGAGTGAGAATCATGCCACCACGCGGCCCGCGCAGCGTCTTGTGTGTGGTGGTCGTGATTACATCGAATCCATAGTCAAACGGGTTTTTCGCTACACCAGCCGCAATCAGTCCGGCGATGTGCGCCATATCAGCCACCGTATACGCGCCGACTTCGTCGGCAATCGCCTTGAATTTTGCGTAATCAAGCTCGCGGCTATAGGCCGAGAAGCCGGCCAAAATAATTTTTGGTTTGTGCTCGAGCGCCATCTCGCGTAAGTGATCGTAGTCGATTTCGCCTGTATCAACATCCTTCATCTTGTACCGCACGAAGTTGAAGACTTTGTTAAT
>JAGQQG010000332.1 GCA_020426325.1 Planctomycetaceae bacterium
AGAGACGGTTCGACTCCATCCGGGATCACTTGATGGTCTGTAAGTGTTTCGGCCGCACGCGTCCGTGGTAAGGACGAGGACCGGGTTCAATTCCCGGACGGACCTCTTGAACACGATCAACGGGGCGTTGGTCCAAAGGGAAGACGCTTGGCTTGCACCCAGGCAATCGGGGTTCGACTCCCCGACGCTCCACTTAAGGGCTCATGGTCAAATGGGAAGACACAAGCTCGGCAGGCTGGAAATCCGAGTTCGATTCTCGGTGGGTCCACTCAAAGAATATGGAAGGTAGCCGGATACGGCTCGCCGGGCCGGTTTGCTAAACCGTGCGACTCCACAAGGGTCATGTGGGTTCAAATCCCATGCCTTCCGCTCACGTTGGCAAGAAAGGTTTGGCTCGATGGTGAAACGGACGATCATCCCTCGCTTCTAACGAGGGGTTCCAGGTTCGAATCCTGGTCGAGCTGCTAAAGAGAACGGAAGGGCAACCCGATTGGCGACGGGACCCGGTTGGAAGCCGGCTGAGCTTCATGGCCTTGAGGGTTCGACTCCCTCTCCTTCCGCTGTGGCCGGGTCCGGTGCTGGTTTCCGGAGACGGACTGTGAATCC
>JAGQQG010000333.1 GCA_020426325.1 Planctomycetaceae bacterium
TTGGTGAGCCATTACCTCACCAACTAGCTAATATCACGTAAGCCGCTCCTCAGACGGAATCTCACCTTTGGTCCTCAAACATTATCGGGCATTACCCACAGTTTCCCGTGGCTATTCCCGATCTGAGGGCACGTACCTACGCCTTACTACGCCGTTTGCCGCTTTCCTTCGCTCTCTTCGGCCGAAGCTTCCAATCGCAAATTCTCGCTCGACTTGCATGCCTAATCCACGCCGCCAACGTTCATTCTGAGCCAGGATCAAACCCTTCAAAAAATATGCCTGAACCGACAACCATGCTCCGAAAAGCACAACCGCGGCTGCAAACAAATTGAAAAGCTGATACCTGTTTGCCGTCCCGGTCAAAGAACGGCCAAACAAGCTGTCTACTACTGAAACTCACTTGCTCACAATCTCAATCAGGTTGTCAAAGATCACGGGAAACACGAATGCCTCCCACCGCCGTTTTTGGCGAGCGGGGAAGTGTAGCGGGTGGACTAAGCCTGTCAAGGCGTCGCTTCCGCTTATTTTTGTTTTTCACCATCGACCCGCCGGGGAGTCGACAGCGGAAGTTCCTCACTCGCTCCGACGCGGTCGAACCAGCAGT
>JAGQQG010000334.1 GCA_020426325.1 Planctomycetaceae bacterium
ATCCTCGCCGCCGCTCTGCTCGCCGCGTGGTTCGGCATCGCGCGGTGATGAGCCACAGTGCCAAGGGGATAGGCAATCTCGAATCAATCAGCGTGCTTCGCGGTTGATCAAATCTCGTAGCCTTCCATCATGGTTTCGATTGCCAGGTCAAGTGCCTCGTGCCATTGATTGGCCAGGGGTTGATCCCACGTCTCAGCGAAGAACTCCTGGAGTGTCCCGATCAGTGCCTCGCGAAATGCGGCATAGTCTTCGGTGCGGACTCCCTCGTGAAAGTGTCGATTCCCGAGGACTTTGAGGTAGTGGCCCGTTGCAGGGAATCGCTGGGAGTAATAGGCCTCGACTGATGCCAATGCGACCGTGAGCATGCTCGCCTGAATGCGCATGTCGCGGTTCTCGAAGTGCTGACGCAGGTCTGGACGACTTTCGAACAGACGGTCGTAAAGATGCTCAATGACGAGAGCCTTGCTGCTCAGCAAAGCTTCGACGCTCTCTGAGATATCCATCGGGAGTCACCTCCGGGATGCAGCCGCTTCGACGATGATCGACTGCTAACCGTTTGTTTTCCAAGCGTCAGGCAGATCGTGCTTGGTTTGCCTGAGGATAT
>JAGQQG010000335.1 GCA_020426325.1 Planctomycetaceae bacterium
AATCATAGTCGAAATCGAGCCATTGTCCGCGTTCCGGGAATTGCACAAACCAACGATCGTAGACTTTGCAGATGTAGGCGTCCAAGTGCGCCAGCGGACCGTTGTTGCATTGGTCACAGACATCGGCGACTGTCAGGTCACCGCTGAAGACCTTGTTGGCTCGTTCGGAGTAGCGCGCCTTGTAGGTCGGAACACGCTTGATGATGCACGACGGCCAGATGTGTTCACGAGTCAGCTTGTTTGTGTTGGATCGGCAATAGGCACAGACGGTTGCCATTGAGTGCCTGCTGATTTAGGGAAATAACGCCACCGTTCACCGGGCCGCGGCGAACGACTTCAATTTCAGAAACCGCGCGGCCCGCGGCTCCGTGTGCAACGGTTTGTTCGCTGCTTGTGGTTTTGTTCGGCCCTACAGTTGGAACCATCCGATGACGAAATTGGTCCGGTAGTCGGGCGGTTTCCTTTGTCGGTACGGTTCATAGAACGCGTCCATGTCAACCTGTTCTCTTGGCAATGCTGGGCGCTCTGTAAAGTCAAAGTGCGTGCCAACCTTGCGACAGAACAGTTCGTGCCAATCCTCTTCTTCACTTAGCTGATCTGAATT
>JAGQQG010000336.1 GCA_020426325.1 Planctomycetaceae bacterium
CTCCGGGACATCCTGCGAATGGCTCGACCGACACCGACGGACAACAGCCGGCGTGCCCTGTTCGGCTGGCTGACGGATAAGGAGCAGCCAAAGTGGGCGCCGGCGGCAGAGATCGATCTGCCAGAGCAGGTCAGCTTGCTGGTCGCGTTTCGTACTGCGGAAACGTTCGAGCAACAGGTCGCGCTGCTGCAGGGAGACGAAGGTCGCCCGGCATTGCGTGCCCGCTGGGATCTCCTGGCCGATACGGCCAAGTGTCCACAGGTCTGGTCGGCGATCGCCAAGTCGATGGGACCGCAGGCACTGCGGATGAACCTGAATACTCTGCAGCGCCACGGCGTTTTTCAGGACACGGCATTGGTGCGGTACGTGGCTGTCCGGCTGGCGGATGAATATGAAATCCGTCGGTCGCGACAGTTCCCTTACCAGTACTTCGCTGCGTACATGAACGTATCGGATGAAATCCCACACGCGATCAAGGCGAGCCTGCACAAGGCGGCCGAGATTGCCTGTGGCAACGTGCCGGAGTTGCCGGGACCGGTTGTGATCGGTCTCGACGTTTCAGGTTCGATGCAGTCCGCGGTCAGGGGATTCCGTGGTCGTGGAG
>JAGQQG010000337.1 GCA_020426325.1 Planctomycetaceae bacterium
CGTTGCTGATTCTCGCTCAATACTGGCTGCAGAAACTGGGTCTCGCCCGGTTCGACATCTTCGCCGCCAGCGATTCGCGGAACGCTCAACGAGCAGACTGATCTTGCGATCGCATTCATCGCCGCACGATAAATCGCTCATGCAGAAGCATTTGCGGCGAAGACGGAGATTCAAAACTTCGACGTTGGTCTTGACCTCTTACGCGTCGTTGCCTGTAATCCCGATCATTCGCAAGGGCGGCACCGCTGAGGGTGCGGCTCGGCCCCTCAAGTGAACGGATGCACGTTGTGGGAAAGACGTTCGATCGCTATTTGCTCAACCGGTTTCTGTTTATGTTCGCAGGGTTTTTCGCCGCGTCCATGGGCCTCTACGCTGTGGTCGACGGATTCACCAATCTGGATGCATTTCAAAGTGCGACACATGGGGAGAGTACATCGGCCATGCTCACCTTCATGGGGCGAAACTATCTGTATCGCACCAGTTGGGTGTTCGACCTGATTGGTCCAACGCTGATCACGACTTCAGCGGTTGCGGTGTTGGCGTTGCTCATTCGGCATGGTGAACTCAACCCATTACTTGCGGCCGGAGTGCCGACGTATCGCCT
>JAGQQG010000338.1 GCA_020426325.1 Planctomycetaceae bacterium
ATTTCGTGGTGCGTGTTGTTGGGGCTGCCGATGTCGATGCAGTCGATGTCGTCGCGGTCGACGAGGGCGCGCCAGTCGGATTCCATGCTCTCCCAGCCCCAGTTGTCGGCGAATTTCTTCAGCTTCTCGGGGTTGCGCGCGCAGGCGGCCTTGAGGACGGGCTGGTATTCGAGGTCGAAGAAGTTGTTGACCTTGCGGAAGGCGTTGGAGTGGGCGCGGCCCATGAAGCCGTAGCCGATCATGCCGATGTTGAGAGGCTTCTTTGCCTTCGCCATTGTGTGTCCCGTCCCTGCTATTCGAATGTCTTGTCTCGGAGCGGATCGAAGGGTCCCGGCCGGGACCCTCCACCCGATTTCCCGCCGGTACCTACTCGGTCCAGCCGTGGGCGTCGCGAACCTGCACCATCGCGCCGAGGATGTCGTTCCAGGTGTCCTGGCTCTCCATCACCGCGTTGGGGAACATGCAGCCGTCCCAGCAGATGTGGCGCATCGTCCTGGTGAGGTTCCCGGCGTCGTCGCGCAGCCAGTATCCGGCGTGCTTGACGATGTCGAGCTTGCCGTTGGGATCCTTTACCTGGCAGTGGCGGCCGGTCTTCTCGTGGTC
>JAGQQG010000339.1 GCA_020426325.1 Planctomycetaceae bacterium
GCCAATCAGCCGGCACGCGCTGGTCGCGTCGACATGGTCCTGCGCCGCTTCGAGGCTGGGGACCAGGGTCGCCGTGTCGGCCTCGTTGGCGGCGTAGATCTCCGCGGCCAGAATCACTTCCGTCTGCAGGTCGACCACGTGCTCCGCCTTGTACGCCAAGTGCGTTCGGCCGTCCTTCATCTTGGCGATCTTGGCGTCCTCGTCGTGCGGGTTCTTCCAATCGTCATTGGAAACCTTCTTGCCCTTGCGCCGCTTGTCGAACTTGGCGACCGCCGCGGCCGACGGTTCTTCGTCGGGGCCGATCGCCCCCGCCTCGCGCATCAGCCCCGTGACGTACGCCCGCCAGTCCTCGCCCGTGTCCTTGCGGACGATGCTCTTCATCGCCGCGTTCGCCTCCAGCGTCGTGCTGTCGACGCCCACTTCGTGAGCGACCAGCAGCTTGTGCTCGGCGACCAGCGTCAGCACAAACCGAAACATCCGCTCGTAGACCTCGGCGCCGAGCCGCTGACGAATCTTGGTCAGCGACGAGTGGTCGGGCGTACTCTCGGTCGGACCGTACCCCAGGAACTGCTTCAGCGACAGGCTGTCGGCGCATCGCCACG
>JAGQQG010000033.1 GCA_020426325.1 Planctomycetaceae bacterium
GTCATCAGAGTCTCCTTCGACCATCATCGGTCTGTTGACTCTCATAACATCTGGATCAAAATTCGGGGAGCATGCCAAACAGGCTCACATGTTCGTGGTACGTCTGAATCAGATCCCTGCGAGCAACTGTTTTGTTGCGATCTCCGGCTCAGCGATTGACGGCACCGTCAAGCAGCACCTCTCTGAACTGAAACGACTGGGCGTACACGTTCTTGATGCTGATAAGTCCCCCTTGTTGCGTTCACTCCAGCAGGTCTGCCGTCTAGCGAAGGACGATTCGAATCTGCTGATTGTCGGGATCTCGTCTCACGGATTCGATGATGGCACGGTTCCCTACGTCATGCCTCGCGACGGCCTTCGCAACCTTCTGTCCGACACGGCCATTCGCCTTCGGTCGGTTGAAGACCAGATGCGGGATTCGCTCGCAGGCCACCGCCTGTTTCTGGTCGATGCCTGTCAGGAGAAACTTTCCGTCGCCTCCGAAAAGTCGACTACCATCAGACCAACGTCTCGAATGAATGCAACGTTTTCGGAAGCCCTTAAAAGTCCGACTGGTCAGGCCAAGCTGACATCCTGCAATGTGGGTGAGTTCAGTTATGAGTACGCCAATCTCCGAGGCTGTGGGCATGGTGTATTCACAGCCAATCTGCTTGATGCCCTTGATGGTGGCGCCGCTTCGGATGAGGACGGACTGATTCGGATGCGGGCTGTCGCTGACTATGTGCAATCTGGCGTCAATCAGTGGATTGACGACATGAACCGTCACAGTCGCGGCGACATGCAGCAGTCTCCCTCATGGTTTGGCCCAAGGTCCGCCGAATCGCTGCCCCTTGCCGTAAAGCTTGGAGATATCGAAACACTGATCGCCACGCTCGAACAACAAATCCTCCCAGAGGGCTTCGACTCCGCGTTACGTGATCAGTTGATCCTCAAACTGAAAACCGCCGATCTGAATCAGGCCGAAGGTCGTGAACTGATCGTTTCAACGCGGGACTACCTGAACGGCAAGCTGAGCTCCCGACTGTTTGTCCCATTCGTCAACAACATCACGAAGACCACGGTCAATGAAACTCGGAGGGTCGATCTGGCAGATCGCTGGTTGACGGCGACTGACGATGGAAGTGCCAACAATGTGACGGCCAAAGCATATCTCTCTGCCAATCGACTTACTGCAGGAGGAACAGTGCGTGTTGCAGTCGTGCTCGACATTGATGAGGGATATCACCTCAACGCAAATCCTAATCCAGATTACGACTTTCTGATCCTGACAACCCTCACCCTGGAATCAGAACATCAAACCACACTTTCGGCCATTGAGTACCCCAAGGGTCAGGAGTATAAGATCGACGGTTTCGATGATCCCTTTCTGATCTATCGAGACCGTGTTGTCATCATTGGCACACTCATAATCCCGACTGAATCAAGTCAGGAGTTTGAGGAGCTGTCACTGAATGTCAAGATTCAATGCAGTGACGACGCGTCCTGTTACCAGCCTGAGGACATCAAGCTGACACTCAGGGCGTTCGTCGAACCTGAAGGTGTGCCGGTAACCGCGATCAACCGGGATGTGTTCACTGGTCTGAAGTAGAGAGCGGAACCGATGGCCCCGATGTATTGAGTCGAGGTGTGTGCATTTGTCTGTACCGGTATTCGATGATCGGAAAGTGGTTCCCGTCACTCGCCCTTCGCGATCCCTTTGACGAATCTCACAAGCAGGGGGTGGGCTGGCTCCGCCATCTGGCCGTGATTGTAGCCCTCCAGTTCGTAGAGCTCAGTGGAAGGATGGCCGACCTCCTGCATCATGCGCCACATGTAGGCGTTCTCCTCATAGCGGCCCAGCAGTTCCATGTCACGATCACCCGTGATGAGCAGGAGCGGCGGGGCATCGTTTCGCACGTGAAACAGAGGGGCCATGTCATCGACGACAGGCTGCTTGCCATCGATGCCTCGCTCCCCCCGGATCGTGAAGTGCGTGATCGTGTGACCGCTGTAGGGGATGAGTCCCGCGATGTCGTCCGCGTCAATGTCATGAGCAGCGAGCCAGCGTTTGTCGAGGCCCACCATGCTCGTGAGGTATCCGCCCGCTGAGTGACCACTCACGAAGATCCGCTCGCGTGAACCGCCGTATTCTTCAATGTGTCGAAACGTCCAGGCCACCGCAGCAGCCGCATCCTCGATGTACGCGGGCGACTTCACCTTCGGACTCAACCGATAGTTCACTGCGACGACCCCCAGCCCCTGCTCCCGAAGCCCTTCCGGCACCGATCGCTCCCCACGACTCAGACCGCCTCCATGAAACCACACCACCGTGGGAAACTCCTTTAATTCAGCTGGATGATACACGTCGAGCCGGCAACGTTCCCGCATGTACTCCGTCAGGTCATCCCCTTCCCGATAAAGGATGTCGGTGGCAGTCTGATACTGTGACGCAGCCGTTGTTGTCTCCTCGCCGATGCAGAAAGACGTCAGCACGCAGACAGTCACGAGCGTCGACAGAATGAGGTTACGCATGTTTATGGTCCCTTCATGTGAGCGATTCGATGAAACACTATACGTGGTCTGCCTGCATAGAACACCCAAGTACGCTCGAAGTCTTCGCGTCATCCAAGATGTCACAACGAATCGAATCTTGAGGAGTGTTTGACTGAACGCAGTCGACACGTTATGACGCGCTGAAGGAGAGGGCTCGCAGAGATTTTTTTTTCTCTCTCTCTTTCCTCCTGTCACGTTCAATGTGGAGATCGTCGATGCTGCCTCGTGTCATGTCTGCCTTCAGGATCGCGTTCGTGTTGGGAGTTGTCGGTATTCAATCCCCCGTGTTCGCAGAACCGCCCGAGCCGGTGCTGTTGTGGCCGGATGGTGCTCCCGGAGCAGTGGGGGAGGAGGATGTTGATCAGCCGTCGGTACGGATCTATGAAGCGGACCAGCCGAATGGGTGTGGGGTCGTCATCTGTCCGGGGGGAGGCTACGGCGGGCTGGCATTCGACCACGAAGGGCATCAGATCGCCCGGTGGCTCAACACCATCGGGGTGACGGGCATTGTGCTGAAGTATCGGCTCGGCCCGCGATATCATCATCCGGCTCCGCTCAACGACGTGCAGAGAGCCATCCGTTACGTGCGATCCCGAGAGGATGAGTTGAATGTTGACCCGCACCGCATTGGTGTCATGGGCTTTTCCGCAGGTGGCCACTTGGCATCGACTGTCTCG
Source organism: Planctomycetaceae bacterium (assembly GCA_020426325.1). GTDB lineage: Bacteria > Planctomycetota > Planctomycetia > Planctomycetales > Planctomycetaceae > JAHBXU01. The sequence goes on from JAGQQG010000033.1 coordinate 3,210, forward strand.
ACCCACTTCGACGACGGCGACCAACAGGCCATCGATCCCATCGAACGGGAAAGTTGTCGTCCCGACTTCACCGTGCTGGGGTATCCTGTTGTCAGCTTCAAAGAAGACTTCACCCACACCGGCTCGCGAAAGAATCTGCTGGGGGACGATCCGGACCCCGCATTGATTGAGTCGCTGTCCAACGAAACGCAAGTTACCGAACAGACCCCTCCTGCATTTCTCTTCCACACCAGTGAAGACAAAGCGGTTCCCGTTGCGAACAGCCTCGCCTACTACGCGGCCTGCGTCCAACAGGGCGTCCCGGCCGAACTGCATGCCTACCAAAACGGTCCTCATGGTGTCGGCTTGGGGATCGCAGACCCGGTTCTGTTCACATGGAAGGAACGCCTCTCCGACTGGCTGCAGACGAACGGTTTCCTCGCCAGCATGGACGTCGAGCGAGTGGAAGTCAGTGGAATCGTTACGCTGAATGGTGATCCGATCCGCTGGGGCACGATCACCTTTGTCCCGACCACGGGTCAGCAGATGCCCATCGCCGGTGATCGAATCGGAGGCGGCAAATACAACATCCCACGATCACGAGGCGTCCCCAAAGGGACTCACAGCGTGATTATCCGCACCCTCGGCAACGTCGTCCCGGAGCCAACGATCGACGACGTGATCACCCTCTCTGGCCAATACGCTCGCGAAATCATCGTCGACGTTGTGGCAGACACCGACGGGCTGAACTTCGATGTTGAGACGACCACACTGCCAGACTTGAAGCTCAAACCCTAAAAGTGCTTGTGCAGCAAAAGTGAATTGGAGAATCTTTCGGCTTACAGTCTGATTTGTGTCAGAGTTGTGATCCGGTTAGTCTGAACGAGAGCTTCGGTGAGGTTGTCAACGTCGAAGTGGTGTCCGAGACAGCAGTGTCAATAATCAATTTCGAGAATGACCCGCAAGAGTGTTGAACCACAACTCATGGCAAACAAATTCTTTCGCATCGAGGACCTGTTTTTCTTCACATACTGACTGCATGGGCGCGCGATCGGACGGCTTTCTTGCCGCAGACCTCTTTGCACGACATCATGTGAAGACTCAGTAGCGGTTGTTGTTGCAATGGGTTCATATGCGAATATTGAGATGATGTCCCACTCATAGTAGAAGGTTGAACAAGGTGGGTGGTGGCTCCTGGGGGATGCCGGGTTTGTGGGGTACGACTTCGCTCAGGCCGTGCTGAGCAGTGGAGGTGGGCTGCTGGTTTGTGTGTGGGCGAACGTCTCTTTGTGGAAGCAGATGGGCTACGTCCGGGAATCCATGAAGACCGTCTATGGGTGGCCGGAGAAGGCTGCTGCCGGAAGCGATCCGCCGCTCGTGACTCGTCACTTCATCGCCCAAGGGCCACAGCACCCGATCCATTTGATCGTCACCCTGCCGCCGGGCCAGCGGCTGAGTGATCGCCAAGTCGCCGATATCAATCGGGCGCGGTGGGTGATCGAAGTGTATTATCGACACTTCAAACAGACCTCCGCCCGTCGGAAACTCCGCAGCCACGCAGCCAACAATACACGCGACGAACTGGAGTGGTCACTGGTCGGACTCTGGTTCCTGCTGCTGTACGCCAGTGATGAACTCAACCGGCAGGAGATTCTTCTGGATTGCCTCAGTGCCGCGGGCAGTCTGAAAGCATTCCGCCAAATCGCCCGCGACTTCTACCACGCCGCCGAAACAACCAATACGCTGCTACAACGCCTTCGCCACGCGCTCATTGATACCTACCCGAGGACAAACAAGGTCAGCCGCGACTACCACCAGATAAAACAAATCTGCCCCACCGCCGGTCCACCCAAGATTCACCGAGCCGACAAATCCCAAAGCCAACTCACAAGATCCATCACCCAACTCCAACCTAACGGTTAACGGCCTTCGGGGGCACTGGTTTCGAGGTCGTCATTTGCCGCCTCACCCGTTTCTCAAACGTGGGGCTTATCGCTGGTTTCTTCATCCGATTTTTTCTCAGCTTTCTGAGATTGATCTGGTTTACCCCCCCCGAATGACGCTCGACCATGCCCTGCTGACCGGTTGGTGGACCGTCTACATCTTTCTGGGCAGTTATTTCAAGGACGAACGGCTCGCCTTCTATCTGAGTGTGAGCTGCCGGGGGTATCAACGACAGATTCCGGGCTACCCCGAGATGACGTTCGGTCCGCTCGATCTGTATCACAGAGTCGTGACAGCGCCATGAAAACCATCTCCAGCAGATCGTGATTGTGCCCCCGATCAACTCGTGGGTCTGTCACATTTGCAAAATGCCGTTGTTCAAAATTTCGCCAGCCCCAACATGCTGCTCTCCTCCGTGCTGAAAACCCTGCGCCGACCCCCACGACCGGTTGACTTCCAGAACGAAGATGCAATCCTGAGACCAAATCCAAACTCAACGTGCGATTGCCGTGGGCTATTTTGGATGTGAGTGAGATCGAGTCCATTCCCCAACACGAACAACAGCGGTCATCCATTGATGAATTCGGCGACCGACTCAAATCTCCTCTCAGTCAGACAGCAGCGTCGAAACAGCTTCGTGTTTCTGCTGACGAATTCGCTCACATATCTCGTCGCACCGGTTTTTTATGTCGGGGTGTTACATGCGGCCATCCTCAATTCGATGGCAGCGAGTGATACGGTCGCCAATCTGCCTGAAGCCGTGTACTTGTGGGTCACACCGGTTCCAGTCCTGATTGCCTGGCTGTGGCCGTCGCCGGGATTGCTGCGTCCGATGCTGGCAGCGTCCATGATCCTGATGGGGGCCGCTGGGCTGCTGGTGTCGATCTTGTTTTTCGTCGCACCTGAGTCCTGGTTGATTGCGGCAATCGTTGCACACTCGGCGATCATCGGCATCTGCAACGGCGTCCGACAGATGTGTTCGTGGGAATTGATCGGACGCGGCCTCTCACCGGAGTGGCGCGGATGGACGCTGGGATTGACGTTCGGTTTGGGTCCCATTTTCGCGGTCGCCGGGTCGTGTGCCTCTCAACTCATCCTGAGCGGCAGCTTTCTCGACCTGATTCAGATAACGCCGTTGTCAGCTCCCTGGAGTTATGTGGTGCTATTTGGTGCGACCTGTCCGGTGATGTGGCTGGGAGCTGCCACGGTGGGACTCGTGGATGTCCCAGCTGCATCGACAACAGATGAAGGCATGCAGCTTGCGAAGGTTGTCAGTGGCCTGAAACAGTTTTTCTGCGAGCGGATACTGGTCATCGCTGCGATCGCATTTCTGCTGACCTATGGCGGAACGACGATCATCAACAATCTCTCGCTCTACACCCGCGATGCGATCGGCGAGTCCCCTGAGCAGTACGTTGGACTGCAACTGGCCTTGCGGTTTGGCTTCAAGTGTCTGGCGGGCTTTACGCTCGGTTGGCTGGTGACGCGAATCAATGCCAAAGCATCGCTCCAGGTCACGACGGCGACTTGTTTGTTGAGCGTGTGCTGGGCACTCGTCGTGCCTGGCAAATGGTATCTGGTGAGTTTCGGTCTGTTGGGTGCCGGTGAGTTGTTTTACGTCTATTACATGAACTACATCGTCGAGTCTTCCCCGACGGATCGGATTCAAGAGAATACGGCTTATACCAATCTCATCACCGTGATGATTGCTGTCATGCCGTTGCTGTTTGGAATGGTCTCCGACTCGTACGGGATACGCGCGAGTTTCGTTGTGTCAGCGATAATCTTCATCACAGCGTTGCTGATCGTCGGCTTCGGCTTGCCTCGCCGACCTTCCATGTCAGTCGAAGCGGACCTTTCTCATCCTCAGGTGGACTCATGACTCAGAAACGCTACCCCAGTTGCCTCATGTCGACCTGCTGTATTCCCTGGAATGAGGACTTCCAATTCGACGAAGAGCGGTTTCGCAAAGGGGTGCGGACTGCACTGTCGGGGACGCAGCACCTTTACCTTTTCGGCACAGCTGGAGAGGGTTACGCTGTTACCGACAGGCAGTTCGACCTAATTGTGGGAGCCTTCGTCGAGGAGATGCGTGAGGCCGGAGCCGAGCCGATGATCGGCGTGATCCATCTGTCGCTGGGCACCATCATCGAGCGAATCGAACGCTGCCGAGAGAACGGGGTCCGACAGTTTCAGATCTCGCTGCCGAGTTGGGGCGCTCTCACGGAACCTGAACTGTTCAGTTATTTTGACGCGGTCTGTGGCAGGTTCTCTGACTGCGTTTTCATGCATTACAACCTACCGCGTGTCAAACGACTTGTGACTGGGGCAGAGTACGGACGTCTCGCGGAGGCCTATCCGAATCTGGTCGCAACGAAAAACACGGGGGATTCGCTGTCGCACATTTATAGTCTGCAGACCGACGCTCCGCAGTTGCAACACTTTCTCTCCGAAGCAGGATATGTCTACGGATCGTTATTTGGGGAGTGTGGGATTCTGGCGTCCTTCGTCACGAACTGGTCCAAGCTGCGAACACTCCTCGATGCGGGCAAGCAGAGAGACATCATGACAATCGTCTCACTTCAGCAGGAGTTCAACATTCTGATCGAAATACTCTTTGAAGCGATCCCGGGCGATCGCATCGACGGCGCGTATGATAAGTTGTTTGCCAAGATGTATGATCCGACCTTCCCGCTGCGTATGCAGCCGCCCTACACGGGATCAAGCGACGAGGAGTTTGCCTCATTCCTTCAACTTCTCCGCAAGCGGCTGCCAGAGTGGGTGCCGGCCACGAATTGAACAGTCGATTGAATGAGGTCTCATGGAATTGCACGAACCGATTCCCGCTATTGATGTGCACGGCCACTTTGGCACGTACGTCCGCAGGGGCGATCTGAGCGACGGTTTCTCGACGGGTGATGCCGCTGAAGTCGTTCGCCGCGCAAGTGAATCGCACATCGTGCTCACGTTTGTCTCGCCACTGTCTGCATTGCTGCCACGCTTTCAGGCAGATGCAGTCGCTGGCAACATTGAAGCAGCACGGATCGTCGCCGATCTCCCAGCTTTAAGGCAGTACGTCGTGATCGACCCACGGCGAGAAGAAACTTACACCCAGGCTCGCGAGATGCTCAAACAGCCTTGGTGCGTGGGCATCAAAATCCATCCCGAAGAGCATGGCTATCCAATCCGAGATCATGCACGTGAGATTTTCGAATTCGCTGCTGAGCATCGGGCGATCGTCCTCACTCACAGCAGCGAACAGAACAGCCTCGCAGCCGACTTCGTGCCTTGGGCGAACGAATTCCCCGAGGTGCGATTGCTCCTCGCTCACATCGGTTGCGGCTGGGATGGCGACGTCACACATCAGGTCCGTGCGATTCAGCAGTCTCGCCATCGAAACCTTTATGCAGACACCTCCAGTGCAAAGTCCATCACCCCCGGTTTGATCGAATGGGCTGTACGTGAAGTTGGCGACGATCGAGTCCTGTTTGGCACGGATACTCCCCTCTACCATGCGGCGATGCAGCGAGCCCGGATCGACCACGCCGAACTCTCAGAACGGGCCAAGCGAAAAATCCTCTTCGAGAACGCATGTGAACTCTTCGGGATTGACGAGGATTCGATTGATCCTCGGCCGTGAACCTGATGCACTCTTCGGACAAGGCATTCCCAAGAGTGCTCGCTTGGCTCACGACCCAAGCCCGAGAGATTTGACGCCACGAGAATGAAGTCGGCAAGCGGTGGTTCTACGTCTGATGACAAGTGCCGAAAACCCATGAATTGATGCACTACCAACCATGCGGAACGGCACACATCCCCCAGTGCTGTTTCGTCATATCAATGCCACAGGATGAGATCTTGGTTATAATGAGAGGTCTCGATGCTTTTCAAAAATGAATGACGGTTGTGTGCCAGTGTGCGTCTGGGAATGAGGGTTCAGATTGTGATGCGATCACTCGAAGTCCTGAAGTGTTGTTTTTTTCTCGTTGTCCTCTTACCGGCATCGCGGTCAGCAATTGCTGCTGATCGTCCCGTTCGCTTTAACCGCGATGTGCGTCCGGTCTTGACGGACAAATGTTTTGCTTGCCACGGTCCGGATGCAGAAACGGTTGCGGGGGATCTGCGACTCGACCTGTCAGATTCCGTCACGAGTGAGGGGGGCGTGATCGTGCCTGGCAACCCGGAGGGAAGTGAACTCGTTCGGAGAATCTTCTCGAATGATGCCGAAGAAATGATGCCACCGGCAGAGACACACAAGCCTTTGACACAAACTGAACGGGAGTTGCTACGCCGCTGGATCGCCGAAGGGTCAGAGTACGAAGCGCATTGGGCTTACACTCCTCTGCAACGTCCCGCTCTTCCCGAGGTGACGAACGCGACCGATGCTTTGAGTCCAGTTGATCAATTCATCGATCGACGTCTGATGGAGGAAGGAATTGCCCCCGCTCCCCTCGCTGATCGGATTACACTCATCAGGCGGCTTTCCTTCGACCTGACCGGCCTCCCTCCCACTCCGCAGGAGGTTGACGAGTTTGTCAACGATTTGTCGGACGATGCGTATGGAAAACTCGTCAACCGTCTTCTGGAGTCGTCACATTACGGTGAGCGGATGGCCATCTACTGGCTCGATCTTGTGCGCTATGCTGACACCGTCGGCTATCACGGCGACCAGGATGTCTCTCAGTTCCCGTATCGTGACTATGTCATCGATTCCTTCAATGACAACAAACCGTATGACCAGTTTCTCCGCGAACAGCTGGCAGGTGATTTGCTGCCTGAGGCGACAATCGTCCAACAGGTGGCCTCAGGTTACAACCGACTCAATCAGACGACTGAGGAAGGAGGCGCACAGGCGAAGGAATACCTGGCAATCTACTTTGCTGACCGTGTTCGAAATGTGTCGCAAGTGTTCATGGGGGCGACGATGGGATGTGCCCAGTGTCATGACCACAAATACGACCCGTACACAATGCGAGACTTTTACTCGCTGGGAGCATTTTTTGCGGACCTCGAAGAACAGGGGAAATACTCAGCACGTGCACGACCGCCAGAGATACAGGTCCCGATTAAAGAACTGCAACAACAAATTGCTGCGCTCGACGAAAAACTTGCTGAGCTGAAAGCACAGCTTGTGCCACTTCGCCAGAAGCTTCTCGATGCTCAGAAAGAATGGGAAGCTGAAGTTCTCGCAGAGGGCGAAGAGAACCAGGAGGTCGAAACAGTCTGGATTAACGATGCTCAGGACACTGGCGGGGAGACTAGCGGGACTTGGGACTTTGTCTCGGCTGAGCAGGGGCCTGTCCACAGCGGCGACAAGTCGCGGCGTCAGTCGTCGAACGAGTTGGTTCAACATTTCTTCATGGGTGCTCCAAATCCTGTCACTCTTTCGCCAGGACTTCGCTTCTTTGTGTGGGTTCATCTTGATCCAGAGAACCCACCGAAGGCGATTATGCTCCAGTTGAATGATGGATCATGGGAGCACCGGGCAGTCTGGGGCAGTGATGACATCAGCTTCGGTCGTCGGCCAGAGAGTTGGGCCGGCTACCGTCGATTTGGAAGTCTCCCTGACACGGGTCAGTGGGTGCGATTAGAGATCGATCCGGCTGAACTTGGGATCCAGACCGAGGGCACAGTCAATGGGATGGCGTTCACGCAATTTGGTGGATTGGCCTATTGGGATGAGGCCGGCTGGGGCACGGCAAAGGTCCCAAGAAACGTTGCCGACGCGCTGAAGCTCGCATCGAATGAACGAACAGAGGAACAGTCAGCAGCTGTTCGCGAACATTATCTGGCCACCGTTGAGCCGATGGTTGAGTTGAAGACGAGGATCGCCGAGACCGAGACCGAGCGAAATGCAGTCGAGGCATCCGCACCCACCACGGTCGTCAGCAAGTCGGTCGCGCCTCGCGAGATTCGTATTCTCCCTCGCGGCAACTGGATGGACGACTCAGGCGATATCGTCGAGCCGTCGATTCCTGCTTTCCTGGGAGACTTGAACATTCGAGAACGTCGGGCGACACGACTCGATCTCGCGAACTGGCTCTGCGAGTCGGAGAACCCGCTCACCTCACGAGTCATGGTGAACCGACTTTGGAGCCTGCTATTTGGACGCGGCATCTGTCAATCGGTCGACGACTTGGGAGGGCAGGGAACATTTCCTTCAAACCCCGATTTGCTTGACTGGCTGGCCGTCGAGTTCGTGGAGTCCGGCTGGGACATCAAGTATCTCATCCGCACGATCGTGATGAGCAACGCCTATCAACGTTCATCAAGGCCAATTCCGGAGTTGAAATCTGCTGATCCCGATAACGATCTCTTCGCGAGGCAGGGGCGATTCCGACTCGATGCGGAGATGGTCCGAGATGTGGCCTTACTGACAAGCGGACTCCTCGTCGAGAAAGTGGGCGGGGAAAGTGTCAAACCGTATCAGCCTGCTGGTTACTACGCCCAACTTAACTTTCCCAGACGAGAATACGCTGCCAATGAGGGTGACGACCAGTACCGACGCGGCGTCTATACCCACTGGCAGCGGACTTTTCTGCATCCCATGCTGAAGGCATTCGATGCCCCAAGCCGTGAGGAGTGTACGGCGAAACGATCGCGATCCAATACGCCGCTTCAGGCTTTAACGTTGTTGAACGACCCGACATTCGTTGAAGCTGCTCGAGTCCTCGCCGCACGAATCATGCGTGAAGGAGGGGAGCATGCAGACGATCAAATCAACTGGGCGTATCGGGCCGCGGTCTCCCGATCTCCAGAGACAGCAGTGGCTGACGAACTGAAGAGTCTGTTTGAACGTCACCTGGAGTATTTCAGCGATCATCCGTCCGAAGCGAAAGCACTGATCACCGAAGGGAACGCACCCGTTGCTACGGACTTAAACGCTGTGGAACTTGCCGCCTGGACAAGCGTAGCGCGAGTCGTCCTGAATCTGCACGAAACCATCACCCGTTACTGACCAGGATCATCGATCCCGTCTGGGAGCCTCATGAAATCTTCAATGTTTCTGAATCCGTCAGCCGAATGCCAGCTAGCGCGTCGTACGTTCCTTCGTCGCACGGGAGTCGGTTCCATCGCTCTGGCATCGTTGATGAAGACCACAATTGCCAACGCGGCCACGCCAATCCATCATCCACCGCGAATCCGTCGCGTGATTCATCTTTGCATGGCGGGTGGCCCCAGCCATCTGGAGACCTTCGACTACAAGCCGGAACTGGCAAAGCACGACGGCCAGCCGATGCCGGAGTCTTTGACCAAGGGCCAGCCGATCGCGCAACTTCAGGGACAGTCATTGAAGGTCCTGGGACCACAGCACGAATTCGCTCGATATGGTGAAAGCGACTTGCAGATGTCGACGGTCTTTCCGAGGACGTCTGCGCATGCGGATGACCTGTGCATCATCAAGTCGATGCACACCGAGCAGATCAATCACGATCCGGCTCACACGTTCTTCAACACGGGCACTGCGATCAGCGGACGGCCATCCATGGGGGCATGGGTGCTCTATGGCTTAGGAGCCGAAACGGAAGAACTGCCCGGATTCATTGTGCTGACAAGTGAAGGAGGGGGGCAAAGTCAGCCAATCAGTTCCCGTCAATGGCATTCGGGATTTCTCCCCAGTCGCTTTCAAGGGGTCCAGATGCATTCGACGGGCAGCCCCGTGCATTATGTTCGGAGCCCTGCCGGAGTCGGCCGAGAACAACAGCGGGATGTGGTCAACGCAGTCTCTCGCATTAACTCCCTGCGGAATGCAGAGCTGGAGGATCCGGAGATCATCACGCGAATCAGCTCGTACGAGATGGCCTTTCGAATGCAAACCTCGATTCCCGAATTGGCTGACGTCTCAGGTGAGCCGAAACATATCCTCGATCTGTACGGCTGCACCCCCGGGGACGGATCGTTTGCCAGCAACTGCCTGTTAGCCCGGCGTCTCGCTGAGCGTGGAGTGCGGTTCATTCAACTGTATCACCGTGGATGGGACCATCATGGCGGGGTGAAGGCCGGCGTGGCCACGACTGCCTCTCTCGTCGATCAGGGGACAGCGGCACTTCTCAGCGATCTGAAACAAAGAGGCATGCTGGAGGAGACCCTGATTATCTGGGGCGGCGAGTTCGGACGCACCCCTATGGCCCAAGGCTCAGGCCGAGACCACCACATCAAGGGATACTCGATCTGGCTCGCGGGCGGTGGCGTCAGGGGAGGGATGGCATTCGGCAAGACCGATGACTTCGGCTATCACGCTGTTGAGGACCGGGTCCATGTCCGCGACTTTCATGCCACAATGCTGCACTTGTTGGGAATCGATCACCGTCGTTTCACGTACAAATATCAAGGCCTCGATTTCCGTCTGACCGGAGTCGAAGAATCACGGGTCATCGAAGAGATCCTTTCGTGATGCGGCCATCTGCAAACTCAAGGGGTTCAGATCATCACGTAGCGGATTGAGGCATGCCCAGAACTCGTGGTTCAGAACCCATGATGATCGGTGTCACCGCCACCGCGGCCTGAAATCTTGAATGACGCCTCACACGTGAGAAAAGATGGAATCTTGTAAGACACCCGTACTGTCAGCAAACGAGTTTTCCTCGATTCCCATCGAATGCAGAATGCTGAGGTGGACGTTGGACATGCGAGTGTCGCCGCTGCGCCAGTGGACGCCGTGTTTCAAACCCATATTGGCGCCTCCGGCGATCAATGTTGGCAGGTTTTTGGGATAGTGCGTCGTGCTCGCGCCGCTGCCGAACATCACGATGCTGTTGTCCAGGACGCTGCCGTCTCTGTCCTGGTACTCCTGTAAGCGGCCGAAGAAGTGAGCGAGTTGCTCCGCCAGGAACCGATCGTACTTGGCAAACTGAAGTTGCCCTTCCTTGTCTCCCGCGTGTGAGAGGTTGTGATGCGTGCGAGTGAGGCCGAGCTTCAGCGGGAACGTGTCGCTGATGCCCATACCGTCTTCCCGGTTCAGCATGAAAGTCACCGACCGCGTGATGTCGGCGTCGAATGCCAGGGCGATCAAGTCAAACATATTGCGATAGTATTCGTGAGGCTCGCCTTCATTCGTCGCATCAAGATTGAGGTGCGAATGATCCTGTTGCTTCAACGGGATGTCGGCCCACTTCTCCGAGGCGATGAGCCGTGATTCGATTTCACTCAGCGATGCCAGATACTCGTCCATTTTCTGCCGGTCGGACTTGCCCAGCCGTTGGTTGAGCCGCCTGGTGTTGTCCAACACCGCATCGACTAGCTTGATTCGCCGACGGATTGTTTCTCGCTGCGATAACAACGACGCCCGATCGCCCTGAAACAGACGATCGAACACGCGACGAGGGTTGTTCTCCGCCGGGATCGGCCTGCCTTCGGTGTCGTAGGAGATCGTTCCGGTCCGCGACAGAAACCCGACGCCCGCATCAATCGAAAGCACCAGCGAAGGCTGCCTGCAGAATTGCTTGGTGTGTTTCGCAATGACCTGGTCGAGCCCGACCGAGTTGAACTGGCCCGGCTTCGGGTTGTGCAGCGGCGCGCCCGTCAACCACATGTCTGAACAGATATGCGGATCGGCTTTAGAGCCATTGGGGTGATGCAGTCCGCCGAGGAAACTGACTTGCTGGCGGAAGGGACTCAATGGCTCGGTGGACTTGCCGAAGACGAAGTCTTTCCCCTCGATCTGTGGAAAGAAGTTCCATTCATCGATGCCATGTTCCGATTTCGGCAGCGACATCCCATTGGCCGTGTACAAGGCACAAAACCGCCGCGGCACCTGCTCAGCGATATCGTCTCCCATTGCATCCAAAACAGGCAAAGCCAGCGAGGCCCCAGCGATTCCCTTGAGCACGGCACGGCGGTCGAGCTTCGTCAAAGTCATGAGCAGTCCCGATCAACAAGGTCACATTCGGTTTGATGTGGATGTCATCTGCTGAAAACAGATTGTAGCCCCTCAGGTGGGACGAAACAAAGACGAGCTTGCGGAGGAGTTGAGATTGCTCGTCAAGGTTCCGATCGTCCCCTGCCTGGGGATGACTGGGGATCGCGAGGTTCATTTCTTCAAGAACATGTCACTCTGAACGACAAACCGGATCAGATCCTGCATACGGTAATCGTGCAATCTCAGAGCGAGGGCCTGTTCCTCTAATTGGGCCGTTTCATAGAAGCTGAGTGTGCGGCCGGTCGCATAGCTCGTCAGGTGTTTGAGAAAACTGAATGCGACTCGGTCGAGCCGATCGTCAGCGAAATAGGCTTTCAACTCATTCAAGTCACGGACCTCGGTCTTGTCCGGCAGCGTCGAACTCGCATCGACATTGACGTCGTGCTTGAACAACCCACCGGCGTCGAACACCTCAAACGGCAGGCCCCACGGATCGATTCCCGAGTGGCAATTGACACACCCCTTTTGATTCCGGTGCACTTCCAGCTTTTCGCGGAGCGTCAACGTGGGATCTTCATCTGAAATCTGCGGAACGTTTGGTGGCGGGTCGTCAGGCGGTTCGGCGATGATCTTGCGCGCCAGCCAGGCTCCCCGTTTCACCGGGTTTGATTCGCGTCCGTCAGAGAGTCCCGCCAGGATGCTTGCTTGAGAAAGGATACCGCCGAGGTTCGCGTCGCCGTGCTCCACGGGCACAAACTCAAATCCACTTTCCGTCTTGTCACCTAATCCGTAATAGCTTGCCACAACGTCGTTCGCCAGAATGAGGTCCGACTGCACCAGATGCCGGAGTGGAAGATTCTGCTGGATCAGGTAGTTCAACGTACGTGCCGACTCCTGACGCAGGTGTGTCCGTGTGTCGCGTGTCAGTGTCGGGTAACGACTGCGGTCAATCTCCACCACATCGAACTTGTCGAGTTGCAACCACTGCGAAGCAAACTGTTCAATAAACTGCTGAAACCGAGAGTCGGCGATCATGCGAGAAATCTCGATGTCGAGCGATTCGTGCAATGAGTCAGTCGCGGCCAGTTCCAATAACCGATCGTCCGGGGCTGAGTTCCAAAGGAAATATGACAGCTTGGATGCCAGTTCATACGGATCGAGCAATTCGTCTTCCGGTCCGCTGCTCGCTTCAATCAGGAACAAGAACTGGGGTGAGGTGAGCACCACGAGCAACGCATCTTTGATGCTTTGCTGGAAATCTTGCGTTTGATCGAATGACGCTCTCCAGATGTCCAGCAACGTCGCTTGCTCTTCTCCAGTGACGGGCCTGCGAAAGGCTCGTGATGCAAACGCCTCGATGACTTCGCTCGCATAAGCTTCCGGGTTATCCTGATTGTCGGATTCGATTAAGATCCCGCGATGCGTTGCCGGCGGCCATTGGTCGTAAAACGGCCCCTCGAACTCGACGGATCGAATCAACAGGCGGGGCATGTCGCGACCGTCGGTGAATTCGCTTCTCACGCCGATCTCGTGGAAACCGGTCAGGTAATTAAAGTTCGTCGTCTGGTCAGGACTGGGGAAGTTGTTGATTGCACCTTCAAACACGTACTCGGATATTTCTCCGCCGGTGACCTCCTGCGCTTTGCCGACTTGATTCAACGTGCTCCCACAATCCCGCCTGAGACCGAGGTGTACGCCCAGCAAAGGTGACCGCTTCTCGAAGGCAGCGAAACGCTGGGAGACAGTCTGATCGGCATCGAGGGGCGTGAAAACGATTCGTGCAGGTGTTGCGTCGCCACCGTATCGTGCCTCGATGGGCAAAGCCCCGGCAGGTAATCGAACGACGAGGAAGGCGGGTTGGTTGAGTGTCCCGGAGAAGCCTCGGTCACCGATTGTCAACGCAAGACTCTGCGGCTTCGCGACGGACTGCCCGTCCGGATCGACGATTGGCTCCTCAATTGAGTTCAAGTACACGTCGGCCTGATAGATCCCCGGTCTCTCAATCGTCACGGTCTGCGGTCGATTAAGGCCATCGACGGTGATAGCTCCGTCGGAATTTGCAGGCTGACTCGCCGCACCAGGGTCGAGCAACAGGCCGTCGTTATACCTGGCCGCTTTGACGATCACGCGGAAATTTCCGTGATCGGGCAGTTCCCGGAGCGATACTTTGAAGTTGGCCCGCGGTCCATATGTACTTTCGACCCCGAACAACTCCGCACTCGGAATCGCTGGCCGGAGCAGAAGTCCTTCGGCAACAGTCTCGTAGGCCTTGCCTTTCGGATATCCCTCGTTACCCCGCATACAGGCGAAGACCGCGTGATAGATGCCGTGGAAATCACGCCAACCTCGAACGGTATCGTTCCCCTGATAGCCTTCGATGAAACGGAATTCTTTCTGCATCGAAAAGGGAACGAATTCGAACGATTTCTTCGGCTTCAGCTCTGTGACGACAAAATCCTGGTTCGCCAGTAACAAACTGTTCGCCCCCAGGATCAACTCGTCCGGACATGGTTCCTTGTTGATTGCCTGACCCAGGTCCATGCGAAATGTTTGAATCACCGGAGGAGTCGATTCGTCGACGATGCACAGGTTGAGAGCCTTTTCAGCAATGTCGAAATAAGATTCGACGAGCAAAGGTGAAAGCAGCAACGTCTGCCCATTGTTTGCAAAACCGTCTTTTGACAGACCGTCAGGGGGGAGCACGCCGGTCAGATCTTCTTTCAGCCCCAACAGATCCGCGAGAGTATTTCGATACTGCGAAACCGTCAGGCGACGGATTGTTCCATTGTTGTCCCTCTTGCGCGACAGTGCTTCGGCGAGAGACTGTTCAATCCAATCCGCGAACAATTTCCTCTGTTGGGCCGTCGGTTGAATCTCGTCCTCAGGCGGCATGGATTCGCTGACGAGTTGCCTGCGAATTCCTTTCCACAGTGCCAGGTTTCTGTCAGGAAATGTGCCATCCAAATGATCCACGCGAACCCCGGACTCCATTTCATTCGCGTTATGGCAACGCACACAGTACGTCTTTAACAGCGGCTGCACGTCTTGTTTGAATGTCGGGTCCTCTGGGAAGCCTGCGTGCGCGACCGCTGCCATAATCATCGTGAACAGCCAGGCTGACGAGAAAGAGAGCGGAGATGACATGACTTGAGATGTTCGTTGTAAAGTCGAAGCTTGCAGTCGGGTGTTCGACCAAATCCGTAGACAGCAGGGATCTACGCGGTCCAGATGTGATCGATAGCGTTTGCTTGTAATCGCGTTGGCCTTCCGATGTCAGTCAATCCGGTCGTGAGCAAGATGCAGGTGAGCACGATACAGTCTTTTCCAGAGTGCTCAGATCAGTTCGGCGATCGGCTTGCCGGTGTTGACGATGCTCGTGGGTCTTCCTGCAGAGTCTGGAAAATGCAGGCTCAACGGGATGCCGAGGGTGTGATAGATGGTTGCGAGCAGATCGTGCGGGGTCGTGGGGCGGCTCAACACGTCACCGCCGCGCGGTTCGCTTTCGCCGATGAGTTGCCCCCCCTTGAGTCCGCCGCCTGCAAACATCACGGAGAAACAGTTGGGCCAGTGGTCGCGACCGGCGTGACCGTTGATCAGCGGAGTTCGTCCGAACTCACCCGCACAGTAGATCAGCACATCATCGAGCATCCCGCGCGCTTCCAAGTCCTCGATCAGTGCTGCGATAGCCGTGTCGAGCGGAGGGAGATGCTGTTCCAGGTTCGGATGGACATTGTCGTGGTGATCCCAATAGCCCGTGTTGACCGTCACGCAGGTCGTGCCCGCTTCGACCAAACGACGGGCGAGCAACGCCCCCTGCCCATAGGCATGTCGTCCGTAGCGGTCACGAAGCTTGGGGTCTTCGGCGGAGAGATTGAACGCGTTGCGGACATGGTCCCCCGCGACCATTTCGAGTGCCTGTGATTTGAATTCGCTCAGCCCTGCCAGGCTACCTGTCGTGTCGAGTTCGTGCCGCATAGTGTCGAACGAGTTCAGCAGCTGCCGTCGGTCCTGCACATTGTCGAGCGACAGTCCGGCGGGGAGCGTAAGGTTGGGGACCTGAAAGTCATCAGCATTCGGGTCGCTGCCGACCTCGAATGGGTTGTAGGGCTTGCCGAGGTACACAGCTCCCTGATACCCAAACGCCTCGGCCTTGGGGATTGTGACATAGGGCGGCATCTCGGGCGAACGTGCCCCAAGAGCCCGCGAAATAACCGAGCCGAACGAGGGCTTCTGCGGGGCGTTGCGGGCGAGTGTCGGACCAAAGTAGCCTGTCTGCATCCAATGGGCGGACGGGGCATGAATGCCGTTGCCGTGGTGCACTGACCGGACCACGCTCACGTGCTGCATCACCCGTGACTGCTCGGGGAACCGTTCCGTGACGAAGACTCCGGGGACTGACGTCGCAATCGGCTGATAGGGACCGCGATACTCCGGAGGAGCGTCGGGCTTCATGTCGTACGTATCCTGCTGGCTCATGCCGCCGGGCGTCCAGAACACGATCAATGATTTTGTTGGCTTGCTCCCCGTCGAGTCGAATGCTTCAGCTCGCAGGCGAAAGAGGTCCATCAGGCCGAGTCCGAGGAGAGGTGCCCCAAACTCGAGGAATCTCCGTCTGCTCAGTCGTGGAGGACGCAAGTTGTGTCCATCACAGGCAACAGTCTGCATCTTCAACTCCTCCCAAGCCCTGAGATTCTGTCAGGGCCGTAAACCCTCGTGGGGCACAAGCTCAAAGTAGAATGATCAATGGTTAAACAGGAATTCATTGGTCGCCAACAAGGACCACAGCAACGACTGGTAGGCCGTCGAGGCGTCCTCCTGTCCTTCGAGGAAGTCGACCGCGACGGCCACTTCCTCGGGGCGAGGAGGACGGGAAAAGATCCGGAGGAACGCGGAGTGCACGTTCTCCGCGTGTGACTTGCTGCCAGCCGCTAACTCTGCTGCGAAACCGTCCGGCGATGCGAGTTTCTCTTGGATCAACGGTGAGCTGACGAGTTCCAATGCCTGTCCCAATGCGGGTGCATCTACACGCTCACATTCGCATGCAGATGAACGGGCAGGGCGACCGAAAACGTCCAGAAAGTTGCTGTCGACCGCTTCGTCAGGAAGATCAATGGCTCGCGTGCCTGTCAGGAACTCACCTCCACTGCCCGGAAACTTCGTCGGCACTCCCAGTGTATCACTGAAGGCGTCGAGTAGCACCTCGGCTGGCAACCGTCGGGGAGAGAACCTCGCGAAACACTGTCTGTCCTCCGCATTGGAAGCGGTCGGAACCATACTCAAGTGATAGGCGTAGGAGTTGGCGCAGATTCGAATCAGGTGTTTGACATCGTAGCCGCTCGCAACGAACTCCTGTGTCAGCGCCTCAAGCAACGCCGGGTTGCTGGGAGGATTGGTGCTTCGCGCATCATCGATCGGATGAATGATGCCTCGACCAAGGAAGTGAGCCCATATCCGATTGGCCATCGTCTGGGCAAAGTAGGGATTGTCCGGCGCGATCATCCAGTGGACAAACTCGTGACGCGGGTCGGAGTAGGAACTGTTTGAGAAATCGGGTCCGCCCAAGGGGCGGGGACTCATCACCTCGCCGGTCCGTGGCTGGATCGTCTCACCGCTGGGCTTGAGGAAAATCACCTCATTCGTCGGCACCTCAGCATCGGCGAATCCCCCTTTGCGGCCAACCCGCGAGAACACCGCTGCGAGTCCGTAGTAGTCGTCCTGACTGAGTTGCTCGGTAGGGTGATGATGGCATTGAGCACATTGCAACCTGACTCCAAGGAATGCCTGCGAGACCGACTCCACGTATTCCTGCTCTGTCCGCACAGTGCGATACCAGACGGTTGGCGGATTGGTTTCCTGACTTCCCGTGGCCGTTAGAATCTCGGCGACGAATCGATCATACGGCAGGTTGTCCGCAATGGCGTCTCGAATCCATGCCGCGAAGAGTGCGGTCCCTTGTCTCTGTTTGCTCGTCGAGTATCCGCGTCCCCGGTTCTGGAGGATGTCGGCCCACTTGAGCGCGAAGTAACTGGCGTAGCCCGGATCATCGAGCAGGCGATCGATCAGCCTTGCCTGTTTGTCCGGATGCGGATCGTCGAGATACGCCTGCACTTCTTCAGTTCGCGGCAACCGTCCGCAGATATCCAGCGTGACTCTCCGGACGAACGTCGCATCATCCGCAGGAGGAGACGGTTCGATCCCCAGCCGGTTCCACGCTGCCAGCAGATGCCGGTCGACAGGATCCCGCTCGAGCCGCTCTTTAAGATCAAAAGTGATCGACGAATGTTTTTGTTCATCGGGGGCGAAAGGAACCGTCCCGTGAAAGACCGCAAACTTCTCGCCATAGCGAACCATCACGGCGAACAGGCCACCACCATCGCTCGTGGAAAGCACTCCCATGTCGTCCACCTCCGCGACGTCCGGCTCGTTCGACTCGTAAACCGCTTGACGAGTCACATCGCGACTGTTGCCGTCGGAGAAGTGAGCGGTGACCTGAAGCTGCAGATGATCGGAAGTCGACAACACGGATTGATCCGGAGTGACACTCACCTTATCCACAAACGGATCCTCAGGCTTCGGGGCGGGTGCACCGGCGGAAATCCAATCGAGCAGCACGCGGTAGTCGTCGGAATCGACCTCAACCCTTTGACCGCCGCCGTGGGGTGTCTCGCCTGTTGCCTTTCGAAGCAGCAAACTCTGCGACGGATCAGCTGGGAACAGTCGTCGGCCTCGGGCCTCGACGACAATCGCCTCATAGTCCTCCGTCGGACCGTACCCGAGCAGCGAGAGTTTGAAGCCGTTTTGACCGGTTGATTTGCCGTGACATCCGCCGCTGTTGCATCCCAGTTTCGTCAGCGCGGGAACAACATCACGGGCAAAGTAGACGTCGTTTTGTTCGGTAGCAGCAGGATTTTTGGCTGCGGCATCCTCAGCAGGCAAAGGGCGGATGAGAAACAGGAACGTGATGACCGGACACAGCAAGATCCCAGTTAACCTCACAACAGGCGCGCCGTACATGGTCCCTGGTTGTATCAAGCAGACGTGCATTCCTTGAATCCCTCAGGGAGTGATCTCCAAGTCGACAAAACATCCTGATCGATAGACCGGCTGGTCTTCAACAGTCCCGACCGCATCGAGGTGCAGAAACTTGACCGGGCCGAGCGGTGCGTCATCGCTGGCGATCACCTGGATCTCGCCTGTCGATGTTCCTCCCACAAATGTCACTCCCCGCCCGCGAAGGCCCCGCAGCCCGCCAGTCGCCCGCAATTCGGTATGAATCTTCCCGATAAACCCGTTCTGCCGATCCGCGGTGTAGTTCAATTTGATGATCTCGCCACGAGCGATCTTCCGGGGCGTCCGGGGATCAACACTCAACAGGAAGGGAGCCGGCGCGACGTTGATCGTGATCGGATTGCTGACGGTCTTCACACTCGTCTTGTCGACACCATTGATAGCGGCTTCCGTCACCAGTTGAACTGCGAACGTGTACGGCCCCGGAGGCAGTTGTGCAGGGAGATCAAAACTGATCCATCCCTCATTCTCGCCGGCTGCGATTTCGGAGATTTCGTTACGCACCATCGGCGGAAGACAGACGCCCGACATCTCACAGGATGCGGTCTGAGAGGTATCGTGTCGCTCAACTGTCACTTGGACTTCGACAAGCCCGCCTTGAGACACGTCCGATTGCAATGGCTGAGCGGTCACCAGGAATGGTGCTTGCGGACCGACGCCCAGTGTGATCTCAGATATCAACCGGCCCGCCGGCACGGGTGACTGTGAAACTGCTGAGGCCCCACCTCGAACAGCGCGGACCAGTTGTTCCATCCCCATGTCCGCATGAGCTGTCAGTCGAAGCGATGTGACATCCAACGGCACATCACGTCCGGCAGTGATGACCAGTGGGGCGACATCAACTTCAGGTCCTATCCAGACATCGGGACATTCGATACCGGTGGGAAGATCCTCGGCTGAGATGCGAATCGGTCCCGTCATCCCGCGATGCCTCAGTGCGATGAGGTCCGCGAAGACTCGTCCCTGACGCCACACATTGAGTCCTGTCCGCTCGGCTGTGCGATGCGGAACAACGACCACGTCATAATCCTGCTCTACGCGGCGAATGCTCAGTCGGTAAACCCGTCGGAGATTATCCTGCAGGCTTGCCTGCAAATTTCGCAGGAGAAGCAGGTATCGACCATCGGCAGGGACCACCCAGTGTCCGACCGGATCGAGATGCGTCGTGGGGAACGAACCCGGCCCGATACTCTCCAGTTGGTCGCTCAGGTGCAGTAACTCGTACTCAGCCGTGTGGTCAAGCAATACGAGGTCGAGATCAACGGGCGATCCAATTCGTTCGCCAAAGGCCTCGAACCAGAGGACTTCTCCCCGCTTTGCTTCAAATGTGTACCAGTCCTGCTCATCACCCGCGATTAACCGGCCGCTGACCTCGCACGGCAAGTTGAGAAGCTGCGGTTCATCAGCTGAATGATTGTGTTCGTCATCTTTTACAACGGGAACATCCGTGACGCTGATGAGTGCCGGCTCGTCCGCACCAGCGACGTCATTTGCCAGAAAGTCAACCGACGCCTGGGCAGATGACAATCGCATAGGGATCACGGAAGGCGTCTCTCCCGGCGGAACAGTGATGTCCACATCGACCCAACTCAATGTCGAAGATCCGTCAACAGAATCAGCGATTGTCAGGTCTCGACGATTGACAGTGACGGTCGTGTCATCGTTGTTTCGCAAAACAGCAGCGGTCTCGATCACGTTGTCCGTGAGAGACCGAACACCCAGGTTCTGCCCGAAGAGCCGCACTCGTGTGGTGGTGCCGCGGGTGACCACTATGGGGTCTGTAAAATCAACTCGTGGTCGGTTGCCGAGTGCAAGGCGATAGAAGTGCTGCCTGCTGCCGGAGTATGTCAGATCCGTCAGCGTCAATTCATACTCGCCGTCTGCAGGCAGTTGTACGTCAATTCGCGGATCAAGTTGCACCTCTCCACGGCTCACTGCCAGCCGTCGACCATTCGGATCGAACAGCTCCAGCACCCCTCGCAGTTGAGACTCGATGCGGTTGGCCCAGCACTCAATGCTCACCACCTCACTCGCAGTGCCGACGAAACGGTAGCGGTCGATCTCGCCTCCGGATGCGATCCGACCACTGATGATTGAATTCATCGGCAATTCCAAAGGTGTACTTTCCCCTTCCGTTTCGATCAGTTCCTGTTTCCGACTGACATGGAACAGACGCGGAGAAGTGATCCCCAATGGCACGACAGCAGAGACCTCGTAATACCGTGCGGGGACGTTCTCCGGGACCGTCAGTCGAAATGTTGTGTCCCCCGTCTTCTCGACCTGAATGCGAGGTTCGCTGATGTGCAAGGTGGTCACCTTCTCGAGTTGCGGGCCAGAGATGTTGACCACGACTGACTGCCCGGCTTGAACTCCAAGCGGAAAGAGATCCTCGAGCACCGGACTGGGAAGGTCCGCCTTCGCGTGAGCTGCGAAAATGAGGAACAGACCCCAAAACCACGTCAGAAGATGAATGCTGGATGTGAAAAAGGAGACAAGCAGACACTCAAGAAACGACAACATCGATGGTGTCGACCTTGGAGACGGACGAGCGTTCCGAACGAGTTGTCTCAGTACTCCGCGATCGAGCATCATCAGGCTGAGTTCCCCCAAGAAGTCGTTCCCATGACTGGAAGCACGAGGTGCTGCGTATCGCGGTTGCAGGGATATGAAGCCCAGTGCAACAAAGTGACAATCAGGATACCACATCAGTCCACCGTGGACGACCACGATCACCGAAAACAGGTAAGCTCGGTTGTGGTCAATTCAGTCAGGTGAGAGGTGGTCCGAGGGCCTGCTGAAATGCAGAAAGGCTGACTGGCCGTACTGCTCGCGACAAGTCGTCACGCATCCTAACACTGCTGGAATGCCAATAATTCAGACTGAAAAGTCCGGAAGCTCGCAACATGAAGCTTGCCAGATTGCATTTCAGGTCTTCCGTCACCCATGATCTCGATCCATTTGAACATCCAGAGATTGTGAATGTGACCCGTAGCAAACCTCAGGAATTCCTGTAATCTGTGGAAAGGGTTATAGCTGGAACCTGTGACTCTGGGTTTCTACAGTCGACCTGCGGAACCGAGTTGTTCCCAATGATCCTATGGTACTTCATTTACCAAAGTTCACGCTTCTGATTCAGCATTTGACCTTCAGCTGCATGTCATTGTTGCTGGTCAACGTCTCCGCATTCGCTCAAGAATCCGTCTCGTCTCTACTCGAATTCAATCGGGACATCCGGCCGATCTTGTCGAGTCAGTGCATGGAGTGTCACGGTCGTGATGATGAGGATCGACAAGCCGGGGTGCGATTTGATCTGCGCGCGTCGGCCCTCAGTCCGGCGGATTCTGGCGAGATCCCGATCGTGCCCGGAAATCCGGACTTCAGCGAACTCATTCGCCGGGTCGAAAGCACAGATCCGGCAACCGTGATGCCACCTGCCGGTTCAGGCAAAGAACTGAGTGAGCGGCAAAAGACACTGTTGCGACGATGGGTAACGGAAGGCGCAGAGTATGAAGATCATTGGGCCTTCGTCCCGCCAGATCGTCCTGAACCTCCCTCAGTCAAACAGAGCTCATGGCTCCGCAATCCGATCGACGCGTTCATCCTTGCCAGAATTGAGCAGGCCGGGTTGAACCCTTCTCCCGAAGCTGAACGGTCAACGCTGTTTCGACGCCTCTCACTTGATTTGACCGGGCTGCCTCCGACTCTAGAGGATTTTGCTGCATTCAGCCGCGAGATGTCTGCTGCTGAAAGGGAAGATCAGGAAAATTCAGAGCAGCCGGGCGAGAGAACATCAACCACATCGTCTTCTGCTGATCGGGTCTACTCACGATGGGTGAACAAACTGCTGGCATCGCCACACTACGGTGAGCGCATGGCCGTTGACTGGCTCGATGCCGCGAGATTTGCTGACACGAACGGCTACCAGGTCGACCGTGATCGCGAGATGTACGCCTGGAGGGATTGGGTGATCAATGCCTTCAATGTCAATCTGCCCTTTGATCAATTCACGATTGAGCAAGTCGCGGGAGATTTATTGCCCGACGCCACCCTCGACCAGAGAATCGCCACCGGCTTTCTTCGTAACCATATGCTCAACGAGGAAGGGGGCGTCATTCCGGAGGAGTTCCTGGCGGAGTATTGTGCTGACCGAGTCGAGACGACCATGACCGTCTGGCTGGGGCAGACGTTTCTCTGTGCCCGCTGTCATGACCACAAGTATGATCCGTTCACGCAACGGGATTACTACAGCCTGTTTGCCTTCTTTCACAATGCTCCTGAGCAGGGGCTGGGGAATTACGGTGCTAACATTCGCCGCAACGCTCCCCCGATCCTCAAACTGCCGGCCCCGGAACTCGAAGCGAAAATTCAGTCGCTGAATCAGGATCTTGCGGAAGTCCAAAAACACCTTGCAGAAACCGAAGCAACTCTTGCATCAGAGAGTGCTGACTGGTCGGAACGAATCCGACATTCTGACATCGCATGGTCTACTGTCGAGGCCACATCAGCACGTCTGGGGGAGGCGATGCTCACTCTGGACGAAGAGCGCTCGTCGGTCCGCCTTCCTGCGCTTGAAGCAGGCGATTACAATTGCGTCATCGAAGCACAGTTGCCTCTCGCAGCAGTGACGGCCATGAAGCTGGAGTTCTCGCATGTAGAAGGGTCGTCGGAGCCAGAATCTGACCCTGGATCAGCGACTTCAAACATTCAGCTCACACATTTGCAGGTGTTGAGCGTTGGAGAAGAACCGGTCGAACCACAGCCTCTCCCAATACGGGCTGCTCAGATCGCAGATTCCCTCCCAGCGGCTGAGGTCGCAAAGGCACTTGATGAAGATCGAAAGGTCGGCACCATAGCATCGCTCGTGGGGGATGCCGAAGTTTCAGCTGCTGTCACACTGGAGGTTGCTGCCCCTGCAGTCCCTCCGGGTATCGTCCGCTTCGAGCTGTCGATTTCCGTCTCGGAACCAACATCTCCCTTGAGTCTACGGATCTATGCCACCGACGCAGACCAAGATCTCTTACTCCCCAGCGACATCGATCTCATCGTTCAGAAGCTCCCCACCGACCGAACTGGAGACGAAGTAAAAAGACTCTCTGATTTCCGAAAAACACAATCTCAGGAGCATCGGCGACTGACGGAGCAGGTTGCGGCGATCAACGATCAGATTGACAATACAGATCTGGAGATTCCGACGACGTTGGTGATGGAAGAAATGTCGACGCCGCGCGCTACGCACATCCTCATGCGTGGTGCTTACAACAGACAAGGGGATGTTGTGACAGCCGAGACGCCGGTTGCCTTGCTGCCCATGTCACCCGATTTGCCGAGAAACCGCTTGGGATTGGCAAAGTGGATTGTAGATCCAGAGAATCCTCTCACTGCACGTGTCGCAGTCAACCGGCTTTGGCAGTCACTCTTCGGCGTCGGGCTGGTAAGAACGGCTGAAGACTTCGGCACTCAGGGAGAGCCCCCTTCGCATCCAGAACTGCTCGACTGGCTGGCAACAGAGTTCGTCCGCAGCGGCTGGGATGTCAAAGCGATGATGTCTCTGCTGGTCAACAGTTCCACATACCGGCAAAGCTCTCGGCAGACACCGTCGCTTCAGCTGCGAGATCCTGAAAATCGTTTGTTAGCACGCGGGGCACGATTTCGACTGCAAGCCGAGTTCCTGCGAGACCAGGCACTCGCTGCCAGCGGACTTTTAGTCCCGCAAATCGGCGGCCCCTCGGTCAAGCCGTATCATCCCCCCGGACTTTACGAGCAGGTCGTGGCAGGCTCGAGCGCCAATACTTATGTCGTTGGAGAGGGAACGGATCTCTATCGAAGGAGCCTCTACACCTACTGGAAACGATCGGTGCCCAACCCGGCCATGCTGTTGTTCGATGCCCCATTCCGTGAAACTTGCACGATGCGGCGGTCCCGGACAAACACGCCGCTCCAGGCACTCAACCTGATGAACGACCCAACCTATGTCGAAGCTGCCCGGTGTCTGGCTCAGCGCATGCGTCTTGAAAGGGGCGATACCCCGAGGGAGTGGATCGGCCACGGCTTTCGACTGGTGCTCGTTCGGCCACCAAATGAGACCGAACTGGCGATTCTGGTGCATGCATACGATCGATGCGTTGAGGAATATCGAAACGAGTCCGAGGGAGCGGATGGGCTGGTGAGCGTGGGGGACTCTCCGACGAATCCGCAGGTCGAGCAGGCTCAACTCGCGGCACTCACGACAGTGGCCAGCACCATCCTGAATCTTGATGAAACCGTGACAAGAGAATAGTGCTGACAGAGACGAGGAACAGTTGCTCAATACCGACTCATCACAAAACGTTGCGAGACGGCAATTTCTGGGGCGGAGCTCTGTCGGGATTGGCACGGCTGCACTGGCAGCTTTGCTGAACCGTGGCACGTCCGCAGCAGAAGTCGTACAGCAGCAACCGCACTTCCCGCCGCGCGCTCGACGTGTCATCTGGCTGACGCAAGCCGGTGCCCCGTCTCAGCTCGAACTGTTCGATTACAAGCCGGATCTCAAGCAGCGATTCGATCAGGACCTGCCGGATTCGGTCCGTCAGGGACAGCGATTGACAGGCATGACATCGGGACAAGCGCGGTTGCCGGTCGCCCCTTCGGTTTATGACTTCCAACAGTGCGGAGAATCGGGAATCTGGTTGAGCGAATTGCTGCCACACTGCGCTCGCATTGCCGATCGCATGTGCCTGATTCGTTCGCTCTACACGGAGGCCATCAACCACGACCCGGCCATGACGCTGCTTCAGACCGGTCATCAGATCGCAGGCCGACCGTCGTTGGGAGCCTGGCTGTCATATGGTCTCGGGTCTGAGAACGACAACCTGCCGTCGTACGTCGTGATGATTTCGCGGCCGAGCGGACCTACGAACGCTCAGCCGCTTCACGAACGGATGTGGGGGGCCGGGTTCTTGCCGTCGCGTCACCAGGGGGTCCGATTCAGTCCCGGCAAGGATCCGGTGCTTTTTCTTTCAAACCCGCCAGGAATCACGACCAATCGTCGCCGTGCGATGATCAACGACATCGCTGCTCTCAATCGACTGAAGCTCGCCGATTTTCAGGATCCGGAAACGCAAACTCGGATCGACCAGTATGAACTGGCGTTTCGCATGCAGTCAGCGGTCCCCGAACTGGCGGATGTCTCAGACGAACCAAAGTCGGTATTAGAGCATTACGGACCGGAATCGCTAAAGCTCGGCACCTTCGCAGCGAACTGCCTGTTGGCTCGACGCCTGGCCGAGCGGGGAGTGAGGTTCATCCAGCTGTATCACCGTGGTTGGGATCAGCACAACAATCTGCCCTCAGGCATCAAGAGCCAGTGTTACGATGTTGACCAGCCCACAGCAGCCCTTGTCGAGGAACTCGCCGAGCGAGGATTGCTGGAGGACACGCTGGTGGTGTGGGGCGGCGAATTCGGGCGGACGGTCTATTCTCAGGGAACACTCACTGCTGAGAATTACGGACGCGATCATCATCCCCGCTGCTTCTCGATGTGGATGGCCGGAGCGGGAGTTAACTCCGGGACCGTCATCGGTGAGACGGACGACTATTCCTACAGCATCGTTCGTGATCCGGTCCACATCCACGATCTGAACGCCACGGTGCTTCATCTGCTGGGCTTCGACCATACACGCCTGACATATCGCCATCAGGGCCGCGATTATCGTTTAACCGATGTTCATGGCAATGTTGTGACAAATGCCCTGACGTGAGTCCATTGACGTTCGTCTCTCGGTATTGGACGCTAACGTTGTACGCGATGCTGAGTTGATGTCATCGCCAGCCATGACGCTAAAACGTGCTGCAAGTAGACCTGTTGAAATGTGGATCCAGAAGTCCATCCTGTTGATGCTCGTCGTCGCAGTGTTCCGGCCGAGTGCCTGCATTGGAGGCGAGTTTGCGGTGCCTGATGCAGACGTCGTTCAACGCTTCGTCGACTCACATTGCATCGAATGCCATAACGATGGCTCAAGAGCGGCAGGACTGTCTCTTGACGGTCTGACAGCTACAAATGTCGCCCCGTCGGCAGATGTCTGGGAACGCGTCTTTCGGAAACTGGGGCGAAGGCAAATGCCTCCACTCGACAGCCCACGACCCAATGACGAACAATACGATCTCATCATTCGGGAGTTGGGTGCCCGGCTCGATCGCGTGGCGGAGGCCACCCCTCATCCAGGTCGCACTGAGACCTTTCGCCGCCTGACACGCACCGAATATGCTCATGCGATTCGGGATCTGCTGTCACTTGAGATCGACGTCGAAGCACTGTTGCCAGTCGACGAGTCGAGTCACGGTTTCGATAATGTCACCGTTGGGAATCTCTCGCCGACGCTGCTCAATCGGTACATCTCTGCTGCGGAGAAGATCAGCCGCATGGCAGTTGGCGGTCCGATGCGATCCCCAGGCAGCTACGTGATTCGTCTGCGGCCCGACATGACTCAGGAGGAACATGTCGAAGGATTGCCGATCGGCACAAGAGGTGGTGTGTTGATCGAGTACACATTTCCGCGGGAAGGTGTGTACGAAATCCAGGCCCGCTTGATGCGTGACCGCGATGAACACGTTGAGGGTCTCAAGCAGGAGCATGAGCTGGAAATCCTGTTGGATCGAGCACGCGTGGAGTTGTTCACCCTGCAGCCACCCAACTCAAACGCAGAGCACGCAGCGGCCGACGCACATCTCAATGCGCGAATCCCAGTGACGGCTGGCCCGCATGTGGTCGGGGTGACATTCGTGAAGCAGTCGTCCTCACTACTCGAAACGAAACGACAGCCGTATGACGCTCACTTCAATTTCTACCGTCATCCACGTCTGTCACCGGCGATTTACGAAGTCTCGATCACCGGTCCTTACGATTCACACAGGGCTGGTCAATCGCCCAGCCGAGAACGAATCTTCCTGAACAGCTCAGCATCCACGGATGACGAAGATCAACGTGCAGAAGAGATCCTGAGCCGTCTGTTGCGTCGCGCGTATCGCCGCACCATCACGCCAGACGATTTGCAGCAACCGCTCCAGTTCTACCACGCGGCCCGCACGAACGGCGACTTTGAGCAAGGAATCCAGGCCGCATTGAGTGCAATCCTGGTCAATCCTCATTTTCTGTTCCGTGTGGAGCGAGATCCGCCCGGAGTGCCTTCAGGCACCGTATACAATGTCAGCGACTTTGAACTAGCTTCGAGGCTGTCGTTCTTTTTGTGGAGCAGTCTTCCGGACGACGAACTTCTCGATCTGGCTGATCGAGGCGACTTGAGCCGCCCCGACGTGTTGGAAGCTCAGGTCAAGAGAATGCTGCATGATCAGCGGTCGCAATCCCTGGTGACCAATTTCGCAAGTCAATGGCTGTACCTGCGGAACCTGGAGTCGATGACACCGGACCTCAGGACCTTTCCCGATTTCGATGACAATCTCCGCCAGGCTTTTCAGCAGGAGACGGAACTGTTCGTTGAAAGCATTCTTCGCGAAGACCGCAGAGTGCTGGACCTGATTGACGCCGACTACACGTTCCTGAACGAACGACTGGCCAAGCACTACGAGATCCCTCATGTGTATGGCAGCCGGTTTCGACGTGTCACGCTTGGAAATGATGAGAAGCGCGGCGGACTGTTACGCCAAGGAAGTATCCTGATGGCCACTTCGTATGCCACGCGGACCTCACCAGTCCTTCGTGGAAAGTGGGTTCTTGAGAACCTGCTCGGTTCGCCTCCACCTCCGCCACCGGACAATGTGCCTCCCCTGGAGGACAATACCGTGGCAGCAGACCTGCCGGTTCGCCAGCGGCTTGCTGCCCATCGAGCCAACGCAACCTGCGCGAGCTGTCACAACTTGATTGACCCGATCGGACTCGCGTTGGAGAACTTTGACGCAGTTGGCCGCTGGAGGGATGTCGAGGCCGGATTACCGGTCGATGCCTCGGGAGGTCTTCCGGACGGAACCGTGTGTGTCGGGGTTGAGGAAATCGAGCAGGGATTG
Organism: Planctomycetaceae bacterium; assembly: GCA_020426325.1. Taxonomy (GTDB): domain Bacteria; phylum Planctomycetota; class Planctomycetia; order Planctomycetales; family Planctomycetaceae; genus JAHBXU01. The sequence goes on from JAGQQG010000033.1 coordinate 32,056, forward strand.
CTGAAGCGACCGGAAGTGTTTGTTGGTACGCTGGTGGAAAAGCTGTTGACGTATGCCTTGGGTCGAGGAATGGAATCGTGCGACGCACCGTCGGTCCGTCAGATTATCAGAGATGCTGAAAAGGCGAACTACCGGTTCTCTTCTCTGATTGTTGGCATCGCAAACAGCAAATCTTTTCAAATGAGGACGACGCCATGATGCTCACGAAGCGAGCCCTGCCCAGACGGACCTTCCTTCGCGGAGTGGGTGCTTCCATCGCGATGCCCCTGCTCGATGCGATGGTGCCTTCGATGACTGCTCTTGCTGAGACACCTGCCAGTCCTGCTCAGCTGCGTCGACTCGGATTTGTGTACATCCCGATGGGCTGTGACCATACGCGGTGGACGTTGACTGGCGACACGCTTGAGGAACTCAGCCCCTCTCTGAGTCCATTGGCCAGGGTGCGACAGCAGGTCTCGGTCATCTCCAACCTGGAGTTGAGAAACGCCTATCCCGGAACACATGCCACATCCAACGCAGCGTTTCTGAGTGCAGCCACCGCCAAACGCACGGAGAGTACCGACTACCATCTCGGGACCACCGTCGACCAGATTGCAGCACAGCAGATTGGACAGGAGACCCAACTTCCTTCGTTGGAACTGGCCATGGACCTTGTCTCCATGGTCGGTCAGTGCGATAACGGCTACGCCTGTGTCTACCAGAACAATCTCGCATGGTCATCGCCGACGACACCTCTCCCCGCAGAGGCGCACCCCCGGCTCGTCTTCGAGACGCTGTTCGGTGAAGGCGGGAGCACTGCCGATCGACTGGCAGCCATCCAGCAGCGAGCCAGCTTGCTCGACTCGATCATGGAGGAGATGGGGCGACTTGAGCGCTCGTTGGGACCTGCGGATCGCAATCGCGTTCATGAGTACCTGGATGCTGTGCGTGAGGTCGAGCGGCGAATTCAGAGGGCCGACGAAACTTCGCAGGAGAATCCGCTTCCCGACCTGGACCGTCCGCAGGGAGTTCCCGCCAATTATGGAGATCATGCCCGGTTAATGTTCGACCTGCAGCGACTGGCACTTCAGGGGGACATCACACGTGTGATCACGTTTCAGCTCGCGCGCGAGACGAGCAATCGTTCCTATCCCGAAATTGGGATTTCGGAAGGACATCATCCGCTCACGCACCACGGCAATGATCCGGAGAAGATCGCCAAGGTGGCGAAGATCAATCAGTTCCACGTCTCGCTGTTTGCCAGTTTCCTCGAATCTCTGCAGGAGACGCCCGAGGGAGATGGATCGCTGCTGGACCATGTGCTTTACCTGTACGGAAGCGGCATGGGAAACCCGAATGTCCACGACCACCGCAACCTGCCGATTCTGGTCGCTGGAGGCGCGGCCGGAAATATGTGCGGTGGCCGCCACATCCGCCATGAACAGTCCACACCACTGGCGAACTTGCACCTCACGCTGCTCGATAAGGTTGGTGTGAAGCTGGATTCCTTCGCAGACAGCAATGGCACCGTGGACGAGTTGTTTGTACCTCTCAGTGTGTAGGGGAAAATGATGTTCCACCGACGACATCCTGTGACATCGCCAGCATCAATCCATTTGTTCTTTGGTGTTGTTGCCTTGGTCTTGACGTCGACCGATAACGTGTACTCAGCTGATGTCGATGCTCCCTTGGCCGATGCTGCCGAATCGGGAGAATACTCGACAATTCGCCAACTGTTAGACAATGGTGCTGATCTCAATGCGGCACAGGTCGATGGCATGACGGCCCTCCATTGGGCGACCTACGACGACGACCAGCCGATGGCCACACTCCTGGTTCAAAGGGGGGCCGACGTCAACACAGAGAATCGCTATGGCGTGCCGCCACTGTCGCTCGCTTGTACGAACGGCAACGCTCAGATTGTTCAGCTGCTGCTGAATGCTGGCGCCAATCCAAACGCAAAGTTACGCGGTGGCGAAACGGTCCTGATGACAGCCGCCCGCACAGGTCGGTTGGAGGCTGTACAAGCGATCATCGCAGCCGGAGCTGATGTCAACGCCCGGGAGCGCGAAGATCAGACCGCCATAATGTGGGCAGCCGCGGACGGTCATGCAGAGGTTGTTCAGGCATTGATCGATGCCGGGGCCGATTTTCTCACCCCGCTTAGCTCCGGATTCACACCTTTACTCTTCGCAATTCGAGAAGGACAGGCCGAAGCAGTACGTGTGTTGCTGGCAGCCGGGACCGATGTGAATGCCGAAATGATGCCGCAGTCCGGCGGTCGTGACGAGCGGACGACACCGCTGATCCTTGCTGTCGACAATGGACATTTCGCATTAGCGACGGAGCTTCTGAAAGCAGGTGCCGATCCGAATGCAGCTCCGGCAGGATTCACGGCATTGCATGCAATCACTTGGGTCCGTCGACCGCTGGGTGGTGACACAGATCCCGCTCCGATCGGATCGGGAAGCCTGAACAGCCTTGACTTGGTGAGCCGGTTACTGGAGGCCGGAGCCGACATCAACGCTCGCTATCACCTGAAAGGCGCGGGAAAGGGGGGCTGGTACTCCGGCGGAAATGCTCAGTTCACAAATGCCGGTTCCACAGCTTTCGTGCTGACTGCTCGGAATTCGGATTTAAACCTGATGCGAACGCTGCTGGACGCGGGGGCAGACTGGCAAATCCCGAATGGTGACAACTGCACAGCGTTGCTTGCTGCAGCGGGAGTTGGCGCACTGGGAAGCGGTGATGAACTCCCGGGAACCGAAGACGAGGCCATTGAAACGGTCCGACTGCTTCTCGACCTCGGAGCCGATATCAATGCCGTGAGCGACCAGGGCGAGACCGCGATGCACGGTGCTGCTTATCAAGAGCGCCCTTTATTAGTGAAATTCCTTGTCGACAACGGGGCCGACATCAGCGTTTGGAATCGAGAGAACAAGTTTGGCTGGACCCCGCTGATGATCGCCCGCGGCCACCGCCCTGGCAATTTCCGTCCTTCTCCAAAAACCATCGAAGCGATCGAAGCAGCCATGCAAGCAGCTGATGTCCAAATCCCACCTGAGATGAAACCGAAGGAGGATGAGGTTCAAACTCCGTGAAGATAAGACGCTTCCTCTTTGCTGCTCGTCACAGCTTTCCGGAGTTTTTATTCCGCATTTTCGCGCCTCCGGCAGTACTCGTTCTTCACTTAAAACAGGCGATTGAGGCCATTCAGTGCGGCGACTCGGTAGGCTTCTGCCATCGTGGGATAGTTGAAAGTCGAGTTGACGAAGTAGTTGAGTGAATTCTGTTCGGCAGGCTGTGACATGATCGCCTGACCGATGTGGATGATCTCGGACGCATTGGCGCCGAAACAGTGGACGCCGAGGATTTGCAGAGTCTCGCGGTGAAAGAGCAGCTTCAGCATGCCGACTGTCTGGCCGGTGATCTGCGCACGTGCGAGACTCTTGAAGATGGACTGGCCGACTTCGTACGGGACTCCAGCCTCTGTAAGTTCCCGTTCTGTTTTACCGAGTGAGCTGATTTCCGGACTGGTGTAGATCCCCGTCGGGATGTCCTCGATCATGGCCCGTTCGCAGAAACCATTGATGAGGTGCAGAGCCGCATACCGTCCCTGCACGTACGCTGCACTGGCCAAGGCTGGCATGCCGATCACGTCTCCGACGGCATAGATTCTCTCAGCAGCGGTATGGAAGTGTTCATCAACTTCAATCTGTCCACGATTGTTTGTCGTGATGCCTGCAGCTTCGAGGTTGAGGTCATCGGTGTTTCCACTTCGACCGGCTGCCCAGAGCAAGACATCCGTCTTGATCTGTTTCTTTGACTTCAAGTGCAGGATGACGCCGTCATCGACCGGTTCGACATGGTCATAAACCTCACTATGGCGGATGACGACACCACGCTCTCGAAGGTGATAGCTCAGTGCATCAATGATCTCATCGTCGAGAAACTCCAGGAGCTTCGTGCGCGTGTTGATGAGATTCACTTTCACGCCGATGTTGCGAAACATGGAGGCGTACTCGCAACCGATGACGCCGGCCCCGTACACACATATGGATCGTGGCGTCTTCGGCAAATCCAGAATGGAATCGCTGTCGAAGATGCGTGGATGGCTGAAATCGATGTCCGGCGGCCGAAATGGTTTGGAACCGGTGGCAATAATGACGGCATGGCTCTCCAGGACTCTGCGGCCGCCAAGTTCGTCGCAGACCTCGATTCGATTCGGGCCAGCAAACCGAGCGTGTCCTTGATAGACGGGGACACCGTTTCGATCGTAGAAGCTGCGTCGCATGTCGACCTGCTTAGCGATCACCGCTCCCGCCGATCGCCGGAGGTTGGGAAACGAACGTGCTGCTGAGAGTGTGGCTGTGTCGACGAGTCCCGTGTTCTGGAGATTCACCGACTGGTAAATTGCAAATCGGAGAGCTTTACTCGGAATGGTCCCCTTGTGAGTACAGCTGCCACCGATTGCAGGCATCCGTTCCACGGCTGCAACAGAGCGGCCCAGCTTGGTCGCCTGCATGGCTGCCCCCTCGCCGCCGGGCCCGGTCCCGATGACGATGACATCATACCTGTGATTCTCGTGGTTCAATGATTCCCTCATTGCTGTCGATGGAAGATAGTCTCGGGATATTCTCTGGCTTCGCAAGTCCAATGCCGGATTGGGGGAAAGGAATCTGGCACCTGAGCGATCAGTCCGATGATTCGCTGGAAGGGTACGACATTCGCATCCAACTTCTCTCGACTCAGACTCCAACAGAATCTCGTCCGCTTGACGGCATCCTGCAATCTGATTAGGCAGGTGTCGCCTCACAAACGGGCAGGGAAACTTCCATCGGCATTCGTCGTCTGTCGTAAGTCGAATGCAAGGCTCAAGAGTAGCTGGGATGCCGCAAGCTGAAATAGATCGCCTCGCAGCCGAGGCTCGTCGAGACTCGGGCGCTGACTGGAAGCGATGGGGACCCTATTTGGCGGAGCGGCAATGGGGGACGGTGCGCGAGGACTATTCGTCCGACGGTCGCCCGTGGCTCCACTTCACGTATGAGGAGGCTGTGTGGAGGACGTACCGTTGGGGTGAAGATGGCATGCTGGGCATCACTGATCGGAAATGCCGGCTTTGTTTCGCCCCGGCACTCTGGAACGGTGTTGATCCCATTTTGAAGGAAAGGTTTTTTGGACTGACGGGACCAGAGGGAAACCATGGCGAAGATGTCAAAGAGGCTTACTTTTACATCGAAGCGACCCCTACACATTCGTATCTGAAGGCCCTCTATAAGTATCCCCAGAACCGTTTTCCGTACGACGCCCTCAGGGCTGAGAATTCGCAGCGGACGCGAAATGATCCGGAGTTCGAACTGACTGACACCGGGATCTTTGATGAGGGACGATACTTCGACGTGCAGATTGAGTACGCGAAAGCATCTCCCGATGACATTTTGATTCGGATGAGCGTCTCAAATCGCGGGCCAGACGATGCGACACTCCATCTCTTGCCCGCATGGTGGTTCCGCAACACATGGAGTTGGGGAGAGACCGTCGAGCGTCCCTCTGTAAAGCCGCGGCTCAGAGAATTGCCAGACGGTTCCTTGCTGGCTGAGCATGAGTCGCTGGGGAATTACATCATCACTGTCGATCGTGGCCCCGATGGTCTGAAGCCGAAATGGCTGTTCACAGAGAATGAAACAAATACATGGCGCATCGATGATCCCTCCAGCCGTCGTCCTTCTTGTAAAGATGCCTTTCACCTCGCTGTCGTGGATGGAATGCCCGGTGCAGTCAATCCGCAACAGCGGGGGACTAAGGCTGCGGCGCACTACGAGTGTGTGATTCCAGCCGCTTCGGAAATCGAATTCCGTTTCAGAATGTCGCCACACAGAGACTCACAAGGCGATCCCTTCGATGATAATTTCGCCGCGACTTTCGAGCGACGAATCGAGGAGGCGGATGGGTTTGCAAATTCGATCGTCAAGCAGGGACTGACAGCCGACGAAACCCGTGTGATGCGCCAGGCAAACGCGGGATTGCTGTGGACGAAGCAGTTCTACCACTATGAGATTCCGTCGTGGCTGGAAGGAGATGGTCCCTCCAAGCGAAATCATCTCTCACGCAAAGTGTCAAGAAATGCCGACTGGGGACACCTCTTCAATCGGGATGTCATCTCGATGCCGGACAAGTGGGAGTATCCCTGGTACGCCGCCTGGGACTCCGCATTTCACATGATCCCGTTTGCCAACCTCGACCCCTATTTCGCGAAAGAACAGGCACTTTTGTTTCTTCGCGAATGGTATATGCATCCGAACGGTCAGATTCCGGCATACGAATGGAACTTCAGCGACGTCAATCCGCCTGTCCATGCCTGGGCGTGCTGGCGCGTATACCAGATGACGGGGCAACCCGGTCAGCGCGATCGAAACTTTCTGGCTCGGGCATTTCAGAAACTTCTGCTCAACTTCACGTGGTGGGTCAATCGCAAAGACGTCCGTGGCAAGCACGTCTTCACCGGCGGCTTCCTGGGACTGGACAACATCGGCATCTTCGACCGTTCCAAGCCATTGCCGACTGGAGGACATCTTGAACAGGCCGACGGCACTGCCTGGATGGCCTATTACTGTTCGAGCATGCTCTCCATTGCGTTCGAACTGGCAGATGGCAATCCCGCCTATGAGGACATGGCGTCGAAGTTCTTTGAGCATTACGTGGCCATTGCAGAGGCCATGAACTCACTTGATGGGACCGGGTTGTGGGACGAGGAAGACGGCTTCTACTACGACCACCTTCATTTGAACGGACAGAGTATTCCCCTCAAGATCCGCTCGATTGTTGGTCTGATTCCGCTGCTGACTGTCGATGTGCTGTATGACCGCGTGATCGAACAGCTTCCCGGTTTCCGCAAACGGATGAGGTGGTTTCTCAACTACCGTCGAGATTTGCCAAACTTCATGACTTACATGGAGTCGGACGGCCAGACACCGGAGGGTGATGCCCTTCGGTTATTGTCCATTCCCACCCGGGAACGGCTCGAACGATTGCTTCGATATTTGCTCGATGAAAATGAATTCCTCTCCCCTTTCGGAATTCGTTCATTGTCCAAGTATCATGCGGAGCATCCATTTGAGTTTGAGCTGAACGGTGAACGACTGTGCGTAAGCTACGTTCCCGGGGAATCCGACAGCGGTCTCTTCGGAGGCAACTCCAATTGGCGGGGACCGATCTGGTTCCCTCTGAACTATCTGCTCATTGAAGCCCTTGAGCGCTATCATCAGTTTTACGGAGAGAATCTGCGTGTCGAGTGCCCCGTGCGGTCGGGGAAATACCTGAATTTGAGACAGGTCGCTGACGAAATCCGGACTCGACTGGTGAGACTCTTCCTGACTGATTCTGCTGGGAGTCGTCCCTGTTATGCCCGTGGCGAACGCTTTCTCAACGATGAGCATTGGAGCAATCTTGTACTTTTCTATGAGTACTTCCACGCAGAGACAGGGCGAGGTCTGGGCGCCAGTCATCAAACAGGCTGGACGGCCCTAATTGCACCCATTCTGTCAACGCTCGCCGACAGACGTGCGACTGTTCCACATTCAGATGCATAGACGAGGAGCGTTACGCGTGAAGCAGTTCAGTCCCATGCAAGAGCACAATGCATGCGACGTTGCAGTCAGTGACACATTTCCGACAGGAATAGGATTTGCGTCTCTTGACCTCGTGTGAACGGACCGACGTCCCTGTTTTTGAGTCATCCATGAACATTAAGGCCCAGAATTTCCGGCAGACAAAAATTGTGGCCACACTCGGTCCAGCCACAGAATCCCCAGATTGTCTTGCAAAGCTGATCACCGCAGGCGTCGATATCATTCGTTTGAACATGGCGCATGCGACGCGCGAATGGGTCGCGGAAATCGTCCAACGAATTCGTGACGTTTCGACCACATATGAACGCCAGATCGCTGTGATGATGGATGTCAAAGGTCCCGAGATTCGCACGGGGCCGGTTGATCACCCGATCCCATTGAAGTTGGGCGACCTGATTGACTTCTCTACAGAATCATCTGGTCAAAGGGATGACGCCGTGATCGGCGTTTCCGTCAATTATGCTCAGCTCCCACAGGACGTCGAAGTCGGTCAGACCGTCCTGGTGGACAGCGGCTTGATCCGCTTGAAAGTGCTTTCCAAGACCGAAAACTGTATTCGTTGCGAAGTGATGACTCCAGGTGAGCTCGGTTCCCGAAGGCACATCAATCTTCCCGGCGTACAAGTCAATTTGCCGGCTCTCACGGAGAAAGACTGCGCCGATCTGCGGGCGGGCGTTGCTGCAGGTATCGACTTCGTGGCGTTATCATTCGTACGGCAGTCAGACGATGTGCTGGCGCTACGCAGATTCCTCGACGACTTGGGGTCGACAGCCAAGATCGTCTCCAAGATCGAGGAGCAGGCTGGTGTCCGCAACATGCATGACATCATCCAAACATCGGATGCCATCATGGTTGCACGAGGTGATCTCGGAATAGAAATTGAATATCACCAGTTACCGCTCCTTCAAACTGAGCTGGTTCGCGCATGCCAGGCCGAGGGCAAGCCGGTCATCATCGCCACGCACCTCCTCGAATCGATGATCAGTTCACCGATGCCCACGCGAGCCGAGATTTCGGACGTGTCAAATGCAGTCCGTGAACAGGCCGACGCCGTCATGCTCTCAGGGGAAACAACGACTGGTGCCTACCCATTGGAATCGGTTGAAGTCCTCAAAAACATCATCCGGACGATCGAGCCGTCAGTTGAACGAAAGCTGAATTCTCAAATCCAACTGAAAGAACCGAAGGCCAAGATGCTCCGGGCCGCCGCCGCGCTGGCTCAGGATTTGGGGAAATCCGGTATCATCGTATTCACCCGAAGCGGCTTTTTAGCTTATGCGCTCGGGGCACTTCGTCCACGTGGCGTCCCGATCTATGCCTTTACGGATGTCGAAGCGGTGTTTCGCCAGCTGCTGCTCCCCTGGGGCGTCGAGCCTTTTCTCATGGAATTCTCCGATGATCCTGAGCAAACGATCCTCGATTCGCTCGACTACCTCAAGCGCAAGAACTGGTGCCAAACCGGGACATGGCTGGTGGTCATCACCAACGCCCTCGCCAACGAAAAAATCATCGACACCATGCAGCTCAGGATTGTGGAATGAATTAAACTCAGCTGAGGTAGAAATCGCTGGAATTGTAAGGGCTTCGAGGATGGCTCCTCCCTTGGTAACGCTTGACTTCAAACGTTCCCGCGTAGAGCCATCATGACAACCTGCTGACTGAGCACGGACTCGTCGAACCAATCCATGCAACCGCCAACCACAAATCCGTCTGCAATTTTATTTGATCTTTCGCGATTCTTCATGGCCTATTCCCAAACGTGGTTCTGCATGCCAGAATGTCTGCATGTTCAATCACCGGTTGTGGGACGACCGGTATAATGTGTTTGCAGAAGATGGACTGTCCACAACAGGAATCGAGATGCTTCAATTACTGGGTCGCCGAGTTGACGGGCATTGTGACGGGCACTCTCGCAGGCACTTCCTGAAGATTGGAGGGCTGGCACTGGGGGGTCTTTCTCTGCCGCAGATCCTGCAGGCGCAAGAGTCGTCGCCTGACAGCAAGGGAAGCTCGCTGTCACACAAAGCCGTCATCATGATCTATCTGTCCGGCGGACCGTCGCATCAGGACATGTACGATCTCAAGATGGAAGCACCGTCGGAAATCCGCGGATCGTTCCGGCCGATTGCCACTAATGTCCCCGGCATCGAGATCTGCGAGCACATGCCGCGAATGGCGACGATGATGGATAAGTTTGCCATCATCCGCTCTCTGTACGGATGCCCCGACCAGCATGCGTCGGACCTTTGCATGAGCGGGTATCCGATCGGCCCCAAGGGACGGCAGGACAATCATCCGTCGCTCGGATCTGCAGTCTCGAGGTTGCAAGGTCCTGTCGACCCGGCGGTTCCTCCGTTCGTCGGGTTGACCATCAAGACGCGGCATGCCCCTTACTGCAATCCGGGGATGTCAGGCTTCCTCGGACAGGCCCACGCGCCCTTTCAGCCCGAGGGGGAGGGCATGGCCGACATGAAACTGAACGGAATCAACCTCGATCAACTGCGTAATCGCCAATTACTTTTGAACAGTTTCGACCAGTTTCGTCGTCATGTCGACCAACTTGAACCGTATCGAGAAGTGGATGCTCTCTCCCGCAAAGCGTTCGACGTCCTGACCTCGAGCAGAATTGTCGACGCGCTCAATCTGGAAAAAGAAGATCAGACGGTTCGCGACCGTTACGGACGTGGCAGCGCCGATCCTGCGTTCGGCGAAGATGCCGGACCTCACTGGATGGATCAGTTCCTGATGGCCCGGCGACTGGTGGAAGCCGGGGTCCGTTGTGTCACGCTGTCATTCGGCAGCTGGGATCGGCACGGCGGAAACTTCGAACGTCTGCCTGAACAACTGGCCAAGTTTGACCAAGGGATCACGGCCCTCGTGGAAGACCTGCATCAGCGAGGATTGGATCAGGACGTGAGCGTTGTCGCCTGGGGCGAGTTCGGTCGTACTCCGCGTATCAACGCTGGAGGAGGACGCGATCACTGGCCGCAGGTCTCGTGTGGGTTGCTCGCCGGTGGCGGGATGCGCATGGGACAGGTGATCGGCTCAACGAACCGCTTGGGGGAAGTCCCTCAGGATCGACCGGTCCATTACCAGGAAGTCTTCGCGACGCTTTACAATCGACTTGGGATTAACGTTGAAACAGCCACAATCCCCGATCATGCCGGTCGCCCTCAGTATCTCGTCGATCACCGCGAAGTGATTCGCGAGTTGGTTTGACACTGAACTGGCACATTCGACCATTCGTCAGTCTGCTCTTTTGATGCACGGCACAGGCAATAGCTACTGCCTCGATCTCCGGGGGCGTACAACCCCATTCAAGTTCTATGCCTAGATGAAGGCTCGTTCATTCCTCGTCCAGTGTTTTTTCGTATTCGGCCAGGAGGGGACGGTATGCGTACTCGTTGAGGACCGCGATCAGTCCGCGATCACTCTGGTCCTGGGCGATGTCTGAGAGCGTGTTGATGCAGTTGAAAGTGAGTTCCAGTGCCTGCTCCAAATGTTCGATTGCGCCCTCCGTGTCACCCTCGTCCTTTGCCAAGGCTGCTTCTCGGACCGCTTTGATAGCGCCGAGGTACTCCAGGACATACTCGCTCCGCTTGGCGTAGTAAAACAGCACGGGTTTGGCTCCGCCGTCGATAGCCCCATGGGCCCGGTACAACTCGACCAGGTATTGTGTGAAAGCGTCATTCACTTCCTGCCACCACTCGGGAATTGGCTGAGCGATGTATTGCTTCATCAGCATGCCACGAACGGGGAAGGCGAAGCCGAGATCGTGGCTGTCGATCAAATTGGTCGCTTTCTCGAGTTGCTCCCATGCAATCCACAACCGTTCAGCGGCAGCTTGATTACCGGTCGTCGTCGCCCAGAGTTCGGTTTGGGCCTGCTGTGGGGTGAGGTCACGTTCCCATGAGGCACGTGCGAGGAAATAGACAGAAGGATCGAGTTCCGCCGGAACCCAGTAACGGGTGGAGAAACCCTGCCAGCCGAGTAGTTTGAGGTCATCCAGCAAAGTGCCGATGCTCTGCGAGGACGATTGCGGAAGGATGCCGACGTTGTCGTCCGCCAGCGTGAGAATCAGTTGTGAGTTCAGTTTGTTGGCTGGGACATCCCGTAGCAGTTCCCGATGCTCCGCCACGCGGCGAGCCGTGTAGTCGATAAAATTCAGCGTCTCTGCCTGCTGCGGGACGATGCGATCGAGAACCGGAAACAGGGCCGGGTCGACACTCGTGATCACAAGCCCGAGAGACGAGCCATCCGGTCGCTTCAACAGCGTTTCGTCTTCGAACAGCGTATGCAGAAAGGCCAACCCGACGAGGTTCCCTCGCATGGCCTGTTCACCTCGTGAACCGGACGCAATCAAGTCTCTCTCTGAGGCCTTGGCAATCAGTTCTTCCAGATCAAGCGTGCCCGACGGGAGACGGGCGTTGAGGATCGCGATTGCTTTCTCCGCGTGCTGATCCCATTCCGGGAATTCGGGGAGAGTGAGGTAAAGCCTGTCGATGTTCGGATAGGTTTTCACATAGGCCGCGACCTTCGCTCTGACCAGTTGAAGTAGCTTCTCGTCCGTGGGCCCTTGCTCAGCAGCGGGGACGATCGTGAGCTGGTTGAGACTGCGTCCAACTCGCGATCCAGGGAGTGCCGACTGAAATTCTCGAGGGAACTCCAGCGCCGAAATACTGATGCCGACCGACATGCCCAGCTCGTGGGCCACGTCGATCAGGCCTAGCAGATGGTTGATCCCCGCAGCGGTCATCTCTTCGGATGTCTCGATCCCCGCGAAGTCCGGGTTCTCAAAAAGCTCAGCCCCACCGAAGACCTTCTTGCCGACGGTGTCGCCATCGACCGGATACTGTTCGCCGAACCACAACTTTGCTGTTTGTTTACGGACTCCGCCGAACTCGTAGTTGACGAATGGATGCCAAGGGTAGACGCTTAGCATCACCCGGTTGAACTTCATCTTCGCGAGCTGACGCAGAAACTCCCGATGCTCCTCCAGTCCCCATGACTCCGGACCAACCGCGAAGTCGTTCACCGTGCGCCAAGTCCGTACGCGCAGTTCAGGCTCCATCACGAGATCATGACCGCTCAGATCGAAGTCCCGTTGTTCGTTGGGATAGATGTCGCCGCGAAACAGATACCGGATCCCCAATCGGTGTCCCAACTCATACACGGACCAGAGGGTCGCGACCGGACTTCCGCCACCGACAATCAGCGTGTCTTTGTCTGCATCTTTAGTTTGAATCACCAGCCCCTGATCGGTGACGGTCGGCCACTTCGACTGCATGGCCGCTCGTACAGCCGGATTCGTGTCCGGGCTGCCAACAAGCACGACATGCTGAGGATCAGCGGGAATCTTCTCAACAACCGAGGCTTCGACATCTCGAAACAAGCGGCCGAGCATCCCTGCCAATTCATCAGCCGCATATCGCTCGATCTGTGGGGCCTGCGGACCATAAACGACAGAGAGCTGCTCCACCGCCTCTGCTCGCATGCCTAATCCTGAGACCATGAGCAGGGCTGCCGCCCAAGTTGACACCGATGACTGATTTCCGATCACGGTGCTTCCTCCGCAAAGCAGTACAACTTATTCAGAGTGCGAACATAGAGTCGATTGTCCGCGATGGCTGGCGTTGCGATGATGCTCTCGCCGATGTCGTTCGTCGCGAGCAACTCAAGTTCCGGTCCTGCTTCAAGCACAACAATCCGTCCGTTCTCGCCCGGCACATAGATCTTCCCACCACCTGCAATGGGAGAGGCATAGTAGTTGCCAAAGTTTCGGATCCGCTGCTTCTCCCAGATGGTGCTGCCGTCCGTGAGATCGAATGCTGCCGAAATGCCTCCCTTTTTGACGAGAAACAGTCGACCGTCATACGCAAGGGGAGAGGAAATATCCGACGGAGCCTTGCTGTCCAGATTCCACACCATCGCAGACTCGGTCACATCGCCGCTGCCGCCTCCGCGGATGGACTGAATGATGTTGCCCCCTCCCACCATGTTATCCGGCGACTGAAACGCAGCATCAATCTCGTCTTCGACCAGAAAGCCATCCTGATCAGCATCCCCGTTGTCGAACTTCTCGTGGAAGACCGCTTCGAGTTCCGACTTCTCCAGCTTGCCGTCCTGATTCGTGTCTCGCCACTGAAGCAGTGCGTACTTCAAAACGCGGCTTGTGTCTCCGAAACTCTGGACTGACAGATATATGTGGTCATCGACGACGACCGGGGTCGTCATGATCGTGCGCAGAAGAGAATTGCAGGTCCAACGTTCTTCACCCGTCTCCGGGTCATAGCCCTTCAACTTTCCGCTGCCGGCAACAACGACATCGGTTCGCCCGTCAGCTGTGCACAGGACGGGCACCGAGTATCCGCCGAGCATGTCCGGTCGAGGCGTTTGCCAGCGAATGCTTCCCGTCTGCTTGTCGAGTGCGATCAAGTACGGATTAAGGTCATCATCGAGATTGAAGATGACCATGTCTTCATAAATGATCGGTGAGTTCGCTGCTCCCCAACCCATCAGGTAGAACGGCATCGGCAGCAGATGCCTCCAGCGTTCGGTTCCGTCCTTCGCGTCGAGTGCAATCAGCCCAATCGTGCTGAAGTGGACGAAGACTGTCTCTCCGTCAGATGCGGGCGTCGAGGAAGCATGCTCGTTGGGTGGAGTAATCTCTGGCAGTTCGCCCGTTTCAAACTCCGTCTTCCACAACTGTTCTCCGGTATCGGCATCGAAGCCAAGCACTGCGAATCTGCCTTCGTCCGTCAGTTCCGTCTCGTAAACGCATCCGTCAACAACGATCGGACAGGCAACCCCCTTGCCCAGTTCGACAGACCACACAACGTTTTCATCCGCTGAGAATGTCACCGGCGGATTCATACTCTCAGCTGAGATCCCCGAAGCATTCGGTCCACGGAACTGGGGCCAGTCTTCTGCATCACTCGGGGTCTCAGCTGCGAATCCGTATAAAATCAGCCCAGCCAAATGCACCGCTGTCGTCCATCTCATGAGTTTCACGCTCTGTTCGAGTTCGGGAGGCTCACCAGCAAACTGAACTCCAGCCTACCGGTGGGGCTGCATGGCGACAACCATCTTGCTCTGTCACTCCTCGCCTGCGTGGCAGCCTGTGCACGTGCTTGTGAGGGCCAGCCGGTCGATGCGATGATGGTCTTCGTCGTACGGAGCAAGTTCAGCATGGCACTGCAGACAGTTCAATTCCTGCTGCAGGACGCGGCGATGCGCCTGCTCAAAGTGCCAGTATCCCTCACGTGGGGTCTCAATCATCGACTCGATGTCGTGACAGTCTGCACACCGTTCAGTTGACGAAGGCACTGTTTGGGGGGTGTCGATGTTAAATGGAATCTCTGAGTGAGCGAGAATCGACCGGGCAGCAACGCGCCCCGTCAGAATGCATGGGCCCAGGAACGTCCCCTCCAATGCCGCTTTGCCATTGATGCCCACCAGTCCCGTCAACTCGCCGACTGCGTACAGGCCGGGAATCGGAGTTCCTTTTCTGTCAGTCACGCGACACTCGCGATCGACCGCCACGCCTCCCATGCTCTTTCGCGTCAATGGCCATGACTGCATCGCGTAGTACGGTGGCGTGTTGATCTTGGGCGAAGCCGTGTTGTTGTACTCGGTGCGATCAGGACCGAAACGTCCAAAATCATCATCTCGTCCGCTGTCCACCAGATGATTGTATCGTTCGATCGTCTCAATGAGATTCTCGGGCGGCAGACCAGCCAACCGGGCGAGTTCCTCGATCGTGTCTGCTTTCTTCACGAGTGCAGGATTATCCAGGATGAGCCGTTCGACTTTCTTGAAATCACTCCAGTCAGAGCCAGAAACGACGAACTCCGGCTTACTCGCTTCGTCGAAGATCCACCAGATGGTCACCCGTTTCTGCTGTAACATCGCAGGCATCACTGCCTTCGCCCAGTTATGCAGGTTCGCGAAGCGTCGGCCTTCAGGGTTCACGATGATGCCGTACATGTTCGCAGCACTCAGTCCGTGGTCGCCGTCCGGATGACGTGGATCCGGGATGCCGGTGAAGTAATTCCACTGTCGGTCCATCTCGACGAGTTGCCCGCCTGCCGCCTGAGCGAGGCGGTGACCATGACCGACGGAGTTTCGACCCGAGCCGGCGAGAATCCGCTCGGGAAACGTCATCTCCTGTGGCCAGAACTCGCGGACCATGTCGAGATTACTCTGAAACCCGCCGGTCGCAAGAATCACATGGTCTGCTGAGATTTGCACGGTCTCATCCTTACGGAGTTCACTTGCTTCTATCCCCACGACTCGCTCCTCTTCGGACAGCAGCTTGGTTGCCTGCATGTTCCAGACGAACTGAATGTTGTCGTGCTTCAGGCAAGCGCGATAGATCGGCGTGACCAGTCCAATCCCGCGGCCGACCGGCTGATGAAATCGATCGACCGTGTTTCCAGGTGCAGTGTCGATTTTTTTAAACCGGACTCCCAGATTTGTCAGCCAGTCATAGAGTTCTTGCCGCGAAGTATCGACGTACTGCCGGACCCAGCCCGCGTTGGCATCTTCACCCCAGGTCATGAAATCGCTGTAGGCAAGATCCGGCGAGTCAGAGAGTCCAGACTCATCCTGCAGCGGCGTGTCAACGATCGTCACTCCCCCCTGAGACATGACCGCATGTCCGCCGAAGACAGACGACATATCGACCACAGTGACTGCAACCCCGGTCTGTCCCAACTCCAGAGCAGCCGACAAACCAGAGATCCCGGCCCCGACGATGACAACTCGCGGCTGACGTGATCTCTCCTTCGAATCATCACCTTCAGAACCGGATGAATCCTCAGCTGCCATCACACCGGGGGCTAAACAAAGCACGCAGACGACTCCACTCAACACGAAGAACCATCGAACGAAAAAAGTCCGGAAGTGCGGGGTGTTGAACATGTTGAAGCGGTCATCCAGACTTCAGGTCGTGAGACGATGAACAGTTTCAAGCCTCCCCGCTACGGAGATTCTGCGATGCAGAACAAGTGCCTCTCACCACGAATGAAGAGTTGATTGTCCGCGGGCGCTGGTGTTCCTCCGATGGCTTCTCCCAATTCATTTGTCGCTACGATAGTCAACTCATCGTCATCTTTGATGACGACCGTCGTTCCGGTGACTGACGTGAGATACACGTGCCCGCCTGCCGCGATGGGCGATGCATAAGTCTTTTCGACACCGGGAATCCTTTGGGCGGTGTAATGAGGGGCACCCGTCTTCGCGTCAACGCAGGAAAGCATGCCCGACTTTCCCTTGTGGAAATAGATACGTCCCGCAGAGAGCATTGGCGAAGAGATGTCACAGACATCACGATCGATCACCCAGGCGACTTTGTCAGTTCCCGCGATGTCCCCGCGACCATCCAAGTGGAACGCCCCCATGAACGCCCCTTGGAATCCACTTCCGACAAACACCATGCCGTTTGTTGCAACGGGTGACGACACTGGGCGGACCGTCTGTCCACTGCATCGCCACAATTCCTCGCCAGTCTCAAGATCATAGCTTCGCGCAAAGTTCTGCCCGTTCATGACTACCTGTTTGCGTCCGGAATGTTCGACGACCAGCGGGGTCGCCCATCCGGTCGGCTCATCCCGGTCCACCTTCCAGATCGTCTCGCCGGTCGACTTATCAAGCGCATAGAGAGCGGACGGCCCTTGATGGTCAAAGGGGACAAGAACCATGTCCCCCTCGAGGGTTGGTGAACTCCCCTCACCAAAGCTGTTCAGCGTTTCCATTTGCCCAAAGTCATCGCGTTTCCACTTCAGCTCGCCATCCATCGAATAGCAGAACAAACCTCGTGAGCCGAAGTGCGCATAGATCTGTTGTCCATCTGTACATGGAGAAGCCCCCGCATACCCGGTGGTCTCATGGGTCCCTTGATGCGGCCGGGCAATCGTGGCCGTCTGCTCCCAACGCAGGTCGCCGGTGTCTCGATCCAGGGAAAGAACTTTGAAGGCGAACATTGGCGGCTCACCTGCCCTCTGGTCATCCGCAGGATCAGCGACGGTGATGATGACCTGATCATCCCAGACGATCGGCGACGAATTCTCCCGCAGCGGCAGTTCGACCTGCCATTTGATGTTCCCGGTGCTGCTCCACTCAATCGGAGGCGAAGCATCGACCGCAACCCCATTCCCATCCGGGCCACGCCAATGCCCCCAGTTATCAGCACGTGCCTGCTGACTATTCATTACGAGAAGGAAAGCAAAGTACGCCGCAGATATTCGCATGATAAGACTCTCGCTTGTAGCTGGGTGAATTCGAACAAGCTTCAGATCAAATCATTGCAGCATCTGAAACGATCGTACAGTCACTTGCATGACATGAGTGCATGGGCCGGACAGCACAATCTGATTCCACATGAAGAATTGTGGTGAATTCTCATCGTTGGACACCGTGTCAAGCGTTCGACTCTGCGATATCGAGGGTCCAATGACTCACATGCTCGCGATCAATCTCCACTTCGCATTCTTTGTATAGATATCTTTCTGCCTAAAAACTGATGGTATGCCGAATCTGTTCGCCGAAGACGGCCAGCAGGCTTTTTTGCTGGGTGATGATCTCGGCTCGTCCTGCCAGCCCGAGGCGGATCTGGCCGATGCGGTCCCCTCTTCTCAGAGAGTGATCTGCCAGCGCAATCTTGACGTTGTAGACCACGAGGTCATCGGATACCTGCGAATCCGGTGAGACAAACGTCACTGTTCCAGAGGCCGTGCCGTACTGCTGATGGTCGAACGCGTCGAACTTGATTCGGGATGGCATGTCAGCTTTCAAGTCAGCGATCTCGTCGCCGGGGACGCCCGCTTCAAAAATGAACCCCTGTTGTTCAGCGACCTCAAATACCACTTCGCCCGATTTGACCAGATCTCCCGCACTCAGTTCGCCCGCTATCACCACACCGTCCACAGGACTGACAATGACCGCTTGCTCGCGTTGCAGATGAAGGTTGGCCAGTTCCTTTCGGGCAGCCTCAGCTTCGCCTTGCTTGTTGATGCGGCGGACATCGAGTTCACCTTGTTCGACATCCAGCTTCCGCTTTGCAAGCTGGCGCTCCTGCTTCAGCACTTCCAGACGTCCTTGATCGACGGGGAGTTGGGCGTTCTTCAACGTCTCACGAGCCGATTTGGTGGCGAAGACTGCTTCGAGTAATTTCGACTCGGTTTCTGCTTTCACCCTGACCAGCCGGACGATGCGTCGCTCGTTCTCCAGAGCCTGCTCGACGGCCAATTCTGCCTGCCGGACATCGTTGTCCCGTCGTTGCTCGGACGCTGAAACGCGATCCTGTTCGGCCTGCAGTTCTGCGTTGATCCGCTCGTCGTCGGCCTGATGTTGATCGACCAGAAGAGTTTCAATTTGCTCCAGCTTCTCGAGTTCCTGAGTCGCGGCATCGATCCGGCGTTCGAGTTTCTCGATGTCGTTATCCAGCGAGCCGGTATCCAGGCGGAGGAGGACGTCTCCGGAGTGCACCTCGTCTCCCTCCGCAACGAGCGCATCGGCGACACGTCCCTCCAACCCAGCTGGAACTGAAGCGAAGACGCGTGTCGGTGTTTCCTCAGGACGGACACGCCCATGGGCCACGACGATCAAATTGACCTTGGTGTAAGCGGCCCAGCCGATCACGGATGCAACCAGGAGAATCATCAGCCCGATAACCAGGTGCACAAACAGCGTCGGTCTTCGGTCCAGGGTTTGGCCAAACTCGGTGCATTCTGAGAAATCAATGATTGTTGGAGTATTCATGGTGTGTCCTTGATCGGCACGGGGCCGCAGTTCTGGTCGATGGAACCACTGAGTTGTTGCTCAGCAGCGGGAGGAACCGTTGATGACGTTCGTCAGGAGATCGTGGCGTTTTCCATTCACGTGTGTGAGTCCGTTCTGTTTGCATGAGTGTTCGATGTCACTCTGGGAGTTCCAAAGGGATGCATACCGTCCGTGCAGAGCGAGTAATTGCTCGTGCGTGCCGGACTCGACGATTCGTCCCTCGTGCATCACATGGATCACATCGGCAGTGCGAATGGTGCTCAGGCGATGAGCGACGAGCACGACGGTCTTGTCTTTGAAGTAAGAGCGGAGGTTCTGTTGGATGGACTGCTCAGTCGCCGTGTCGAGGTGACTGGTTGCTTCGTCGAAGACGAGCAGGTCCGGGTCCCGCAGGAGTGCCCGGGCGATGGCGAGCCGCTGACGCTGACCGCCCGACAGGTTGGCTCCCCGCTCACCGATCATTGTGTTGTACCGGTTCGGTAAGCTGGAGATGAACGAGTCCAGACCTGCGGCCTGAGCCGCACGAATGATCTGCGGTAGCGAGGCACCGGGAGTGCCGAGTGCGATGTTCTCGCGAATTGTTGCATTGAAGATATGCGGTTCCTGCGACACGATGCCGATCTGGCTCCGTAATGAATCGAGATCGATGTCGCGGGTATCCATTCCATCGATAAGCAGCTTCCCACTAGTCGGTTCATAGAACTGCATGAGTAACTTGAGCAGTGTCGACTTGCCGCACCCGCTCTCGCCGACGATGGCCACCGTCTGTCCAGCCGGAATGCTGAGGTTGACCTGATTCAACACGTTGGCCCGAGATCCATACCGGAAGTCGACATCCATCAACTCCAGTCCCTGGGTGATGCCGGAGCAGCGTGCCCGTCCTTCTCCCTTCGGCTCAGTCGGCAGATCCAGGATCTGATACAAACGGTCGACTGCCACGAGCGATTCTTGCCATTGTTGGTTCAACGTCGATAGCCTCATCAGCGGCTGCAACAGATAGCTGAGCAATGTGTAGAAGAACATCAGTTGCCCGACGGTCAGGACTCCGTCCATGACGCGGAATCCGCCGTACCACAAGACCGCGATGCCTGCTGCTGATGAGATGATCCCGGTCATCGACGACAGGCTCAGATTGACCATTCGCAGGCGAAACCCGGACTGCACGAAGTCCAACAGTTTGGCATCGCTCATTTCAGACCGCTGCCGGGCAATCCCGAAGGCTTTGATGGTTTCGACAGCAGAAACGTCTTCGAATGTGTGTGCTGTATGTTCGGCGGCGTGCTCCATCGCTGATCGTGAAAAGCGACGGGTCACCGGATGATGAAACAACATGCACAGGGCAAGCAGCGGTACAAAAGCTGTGGCGACAGCCGCCAGGCGAACGTCGTAGTGCCATAGTAATCCGAGCAACATCACCACGATCACCCCGTCGGTCAGTGCGTTCAGTGCGGCACCACCAACAGCCTCACGGATTTTGGCTGCGTCTCCCAGTCGTGAGAGGATGTCCCCCACCCGCCGACTCTCGGAGAAACTGATCGGCAGGCGGAGAATGTGTCGACAGTAGGAGGACATCAAAGCCAGATCGATCCTGCGTCCGACGTGAGCCACGAGATAGTCACGGAGCACATTGAACAGCGTCTGGAACAACAGCATCAACAGCATTCCCAACCCGAGTGCATTCAACAGGCCGCGTTCATCCCGGACAAGGACTGAGTCCACCAGGTGTTGTACGAAGTAGGAGGTGGTCAAACCGAGCAAGGTCATCAGCACCGCACAAAAGAATCCCTCGACCAGTGTCCAGATGTGACTGCTGAGGATGCCCATCAGTCGACGACTGGGGCTGCATGCCTCGATGACTGTCGAAGTCTCCAGGGACTGAACCATCAGCAAGGCATTGCCGGTCCAGAGTTTCTCAAACTCGGCCCGCGACATTTTCTGAATCGACTTCGCCGGGTCGCCGATGATCACTGATCGGCGACGGACGCGAAGGATGACCACAAAGTGAGCCGAGCTGTCGGCACGGATGACGTGAGCAATCGCCGGTAAGGGGAGGTCTGTGATCGCCTCAGGAGTGGCGTGAACAGCTTGAGCGGTGAACCCCATCCGTTCGGCCGCCTCAGCCATGCCGAGCAGGTTGGTCCCCTCCTGATCGGTGCCCGCCAGATCACGGAGCTGCTGCAGGCTCACTCGCTGCCGATGGTAGAGCGCCACGGTTGCCAAAGCCGCTGCCCCGCAGTCGCTTTGATCTTCTTGTCGGACTAATCGAAATCGTCGCCACATGAGTCGTCTCCCAATGTTAGATGTCCTCTGAAGCGACGAACGAACGGGCATGTTACGAATGCTGACCTTACTGTCCGAATGAAGTGAACCTGAAGAGGAATGTGTCGTAACACTCCTCTTCAAACTCCGCTTGAACACTCAGAGCGGCTGCAACAGTCGCATTGAAACTCTTTCACCTCAAAGCTGTACTGCAGCGAAAGGCAATTCCGATGAAGAAGCTCGTTCTGAACAAAGAAACGGTTCGCTCGCTGAACGGTCCTGAAATGCAACAGGTCGTCGGCGGTATGATCAACATGAACTTTGACTGCCCCGTCAGTGGCACCGGTGACAGCACCACGGTTCAAACGATGAGCGCGAGCTGCCATGGCTGCGTCTCGCTCGATCCGCGATCGCTGCTCGTGAACCCCACGCGAATGATTGGGCGCTGAATGACCTTGCGAATCGGACCGGCCTTGCCTTCTCATGGCGCCGGTCCGATTTCATTTTGCGCGACGGCCTACATCAACAAAGCTCACCCCCTCTTTGCGTCACTCGCAGGCATTTGGTTTAATGAATTCAGGCTGTCGATCGAGACTGAACTTCTTGCCGCGAAATTGCGTACGCAGGCACTTTCTATGACCGCTGATACCCTGAAGTCACGAGGATCGCACTGGCAGCCCCTGTTCGAACCTGCGGATCAAGATCGAGTTCGAGCGGTCATTCAGATGATCGACGTTGCCCTGCGTGAAGAACTATCCCGAGGCGTTTCATCGCCGGATCTGGGGAGCGGACTGTCGGGAATGGCGTTGTTTTTCGGGACGCTGGCACAATCCAGTGGCGACGAATCGACTCACTCGATCACTCACGAGTGCCTTCGACAAGCCACGGATCTGCTCGAAGTCACACCACTCGGACCCGGCCTGTATGCGGGATTTACCGGCGTCGCATGGACAGCGGCCCACCTCGAACCAGATGCCTCGGCTGAGATGTTTTCGACGGTCGACGACGCGCTTCTCGCTCACGTAAGCTCTCATCCGTGGCGAGCCGGGTTTGACCTGATCAGCGGGCTGGTCGGCATCGGTGTCTATTTCCTGGAGCGGCTTCCCGACTCACGAGCGAGCGCTGGTCTAGACGAGATTCTGTCACGCCTCGACGAATCTGCGGAGCACACCGACTGCGGAATCACCTGGAAGACACGCCGCGAATTGGTACCAGAACATCAACGATCAGACGGAGCAGACGGTTACTATAATCTCGGCGTCGCACATGGCGTTCCAGGTGTGATCTCGTTTCTGGGCTCGTGCTGTTCCCATCCGCAACTCGCATCCCGGTCGCGTCCGCTACTCCAAGACGCGGTCAATTGGCTGAATGAGCAGCGAATGCCGGCAGGCTGTCATTCCGTCTTTCCTTACTGGAATGACACGATCAATTCGCCGTCTCCTGCCCGAACCGCTTGGTGTTACGGCGACCCCGGTGTGGCAACGGCCCTATTGGTCGCGTCTGAGGGAGCGGATGTTTCTGAGTGGAAACAATTCGCTGTCGATATCGCCAAGCAAGCGTTGCATCGTCCGTTCGAGAATACGGAAGTTGTTGACGCCCCTCTGTGTCATGGTGCAGCCGGTTTGGGACATCTCTACAACCGATTCTGGAATGTCACCGGCGAAGAGATCTTTCGAGAGGCAGCGATTGACTGGTTTCGCGTGACCCTGGACTTACAAACGTCTCAGAACTCACTGGCAGGTTTCCCCGCTTGGAAGACAACTCCCGAAGGACTTGGCTGGGTCGATGAACCCGGATTTCTTGAGGGGGCCGCCGGTATCGGACTGGCCTTGCTGAGTGCTGTCAGCGACCAACCACCTCGATGGGATCGCCCACTCCTGACCTGCATCGACCCGGAAGAACAGGAGACAACACCATGAGCAAACCGATCGCGACTACTGATTTCTTTGCTTTTCGGGCACCATTGCTCCCTTTTCAGAAGTTCCTCGACTGGAGCGATGGCCTGCAAGGCCCTTCGGTTGGTCAAGATGGAGACGCGCTCGAGCACGCCCTTGAAGCAGACCGGACACGGCTCCGAGATGGCCTGCGCAAGCAGTTGGACGATCCGCTTGTCCGCGAGGCGATCTTTCTTGCATCGCCTAGCTTGTTCGACCGTTTAGAGACGTGGCACTCCGAACCGGAAAGTAAACAGGGGCGAAAGGTCGAACGCGCCATCGTCCGCTACTTCGTTCGCATGGCTGGTCGTGCGACACCTTTCGGCCTGTTCGCAGGATGTGCCGTTGGCAGAATCGATACCGCAACACATCTCACGGTTCCCGATCGAACGACCCACCGTCGGCACACCCGACTAGACATGGAGTACGTTTTTCAACTCGCAGAGGCTCTGGCCACATCCACGCAACTTCGCTCGGAACTCAGATTTCGTCCCAACAGCACTCTTTACCGAGCTGCCGGGCGGCTCCGCTATGCTGAATCGCGTATCGTTGGTAACACTCGTAATCATCGTCTCGTCGTTGTGGACGAGACGGACTACCTCCTCGCGACAATAGAACGTGCAGGTGCCGGAGCAAGTCTGGAAGCCCTTGCAGCCGCGCTCGTCGATGACGAAATCACCCTGGAAGATGCTGAAGCCTATCTCGCCGAGTTGATCGACAGTCAGATACTTGTTTCCGAGTTGGAACCACCCGTTACAGGGCCGGAACAAATCAGCCATCTCATTGAGCAATTGACTCCGCATCGACCAGTGAACGAAATCACACAGCGATTGTGTGAACTTCGCGAAGGGATGTCACAACTCGATCACAACCGAACGGCAAACACTCCCGATGCTTACCGCAGACTTGCGGATTCCTTGCAGAAGTTTCCGGTTCCTGTGCAGTTGTCGAGGCTGTTCCAAGTCGACCTGATCCTTCCCAGCGATCATCTCTCGCTTGGTCAGAACGTCGTGCAGGAGATGCTTCGTGGGGTCGAGATCGTGCGGAGCATGTATCGCAGATTGATCGATGACCTTGCCGAGTTCCGCCGCGATTTCGCCGAGCGTTATGGCGACCGTGAGATCCCACTTGTCGAGGCGCTGGATGAGGAATCCGGAATCGGATTCCGAAAATCTCCCCTCCCGAACGTCGAGTCCGAACCATTGCTCGCCGGCATTCTGATGCCCATGGGACTCGACGCAACGATGACCTGGACACATCAGCACACCGAATTGCTCCGACATTTCACGAAGACCATCGCTGCGGGCAAACAGGAAATGCGGCTGTCCAAGGCTGATATCGCTGCACTCGCGGGAAGCCCGGACGAGCTTCCAGACGCATTCTCCGTGAAATGTACGCTGGCGGCTGCTTCGTGCGAAGATGTCGACCGTGGAAACTTTCAGATCGTCTTCGGTGGAGTCGCTGGTCCATCAGGGGCACGGCTACTGGGGCGGTTCTGTCACATTGACGACGATCTCAGGGAGCACGTCACGCAACACCTGCGAAGGGAAGAATCTCTCCAACCTGACGCGGTGTTTGCAGAGATTGTTCATCTGCCGGAAGACCGGATGGGAAACGTGCTCTGTCGTCCTGTGCTCCGAGACTATGAGATCCCGTATCTCGGTCGTTCAGGTGTCCCTGAGGAACGGCAGATCCCGATCACGGACCTGTTTGTGTCGCTCCGCGACGGTCGCATCGTGCTTCGTTCGCAGCGACTGAACCGGGAAGTCATCCCCCGATTGACCAGTGCTCACAACTTCCTGTTGAGAACTCTGGGGGTCTATCAGTTTCTGGGATCGATGCAGCATCAGGGGATTGAAGGGTGGTCCGCCTGGAATTGGGGACCACTCAAGTATGCACCGTTCCTGCCTCGCGTGACGACTGACCGCCTCGTCCTTTCAAGGGCATGTTGGAACCTGTCAATGCAGGAGATCGAGGACTTACGGAAGCGATCCGGGGCGAATCTCTATCAGCATGTGCAACAGTGGCGTGAGTCGCGCAGTCTGCCGAGGCATGTGTTACTCGCCGAGAGCGACAATGAACTTCCGATCGATCTGGATAACATTCTGTCGGTGGAAACATTGGCAGACCTTGTAAATCGCAAGAATGAGGTGCAACTGGTTGAGATGTTTCCCGGTCCGGAAGAACTCTGCGCGGCAGGGTCTGACGGCCGTCATGTCCACGAGTTGATCGTCCCTTTTGTCCGCACCCACGAACCACGCCGGTCGAGCGTAGGACCGGCCAAAGCGCCTGCTGCCGATCAGCAGAGAGTGTTTGGACAGGGCTCCGAATGGTGCCAGTTGAACCTCTTCGCCGGAAGTTCGACCATCGACCGCCTGCTCGTCGAATATGTCAGACCGATTACGAACACAATGACCGAGAGCAGCGACATCGATTCCTGGTTCTTCCTGCGTTACAACGTGCCCGGCAATCACCTGCGACTCCGTGTCCATGGTGACTCACAGCGTCTGCAAAGAATTGTCATCCCTAAACTGAATCGCCTCTCTGCAAGACTTCAGAGTGACGGCCTTGTCTCACGCGTGCAATGGGATACGTACGAACGTGAGGTGGAGCGGTACGGCGGAATGGAGGCGATGCCCTTGGTCGAACAGATCTTTCATGCGGACAGCCAATCGGCTATTGAACTGGTCGCCAACTATGCCGGTGATGAGGGCGCACATCTGCGTTGGCAACTTGCCCTTTACGGTCTCGACCGACTGCTGGATGATCTTGGTCTCCCATTGGAAGAAAAGCTTTCAGTTGCCCGCGATTGTGCCACCGTATTTGCACATGAATTTGGCTTTCACGGCCCGTTCCGCAAACAACTGAGTCAGAAACAACGTGATCTTGGCAGCCAAATCGAGAAGCTCCTGAGCGGTGAACGTGACAATGAACCGGTCCTCACAGCAGGACTCGAGAGCTACCGGACACGTTCTCATCGCATCTCACCCGTTGCCGCCAATCTGCAGGACCTTTCTGCCCGCGGCCTCCTGTCAATGTCGGTCAACGGAATTGCCCGCAGCCTGTGGCACATGCACGTCAACCGCGTCCTACGTGCCGCACATCGGGCACAGGAACTCATCCTCTACGACCTGCTCACCCGTCAATATGAGTCACAACGGGCAAGAAGGCGCTTGAATATTTGAACCCCAGATACATGAACAGATCCGAGCAGACACTTTTATTCTGTGATGAGTTGTCCTGACTTCGTTACGTAATTGGATACCACACGGAAATGATGAGATATTGTCGAAAGATGACGGGCCGGCAAAAAGTCGGTGGGTTGGGATTGTGGTTTTTCGCTTCGGCGCTACGCTGCTTC
>JAGQQG010000340.1 GCA_020426325.1 Planctomycetaceae bacterium
GAACATGCTGTTCGAGCGGCAGCTGGCGGCGCCCAACGGCGAGGACTACCTCTACGTCTTCTACAACCGCGCCAGTGGCGTCTATATCCTGCTGCACTACAACCTGATCGAGCAGCAAGTCGCGCCGCCGCTGGTCTGCCACGGCTACTCGCTGTTTGTCGGCGGCGAACTGTTGTGCTTCAAGGCGAACGACGACCCGCAGAAGCACCACGCGATTCAGATCTGGCGGACTCCCTATGTCGACGCCGACCACGTGCCGGCCGCCAACGCGGACTCCTACTTGTACAAGGTCGGCAACCGCGACATCGTCCGCGGCATGGCCGAGTGCCACGAAGTCCTGAACCTGATCGACAAGGACGAAAGCTACTCGGGCTTGTACATCGACCTGGCGAGCAAGGCGGGCGACATCGTCGACTCGTATTACTGGGTCGCCTCGGAGGACGCCGGCAACCTGGCCGAGCCGCTGCGCTGTGTCCGCGAGTCCGCCGGCGCGGCGATTGAGGAGTTCGAGAAAGTCGTCCGCGTGCGTGAGGCGACGGAAAAGAGCACTCGCGACGTCACCCAACGCGCCAAGGAGGCGCTGGCCGCGGCCGTCCGCAAGC
>JAGQQG010000341.1 GCA_020426325.1 Planctomycetaceae bacterium
GGTGGTGACGGCGGGGACAAGTGATCGCCCCGTGGCCGAGGAAGCCTTGGAAACCCTGCGTTGGATGAACTGCGAAGTCGAGTTGATTGTCGATGTGGGCGTGGCCGGGCCGCATCGCCTGCCAGCGCATTTGACGAAACTCCGTGAAGCGGATGTGATTGTCGTGGTGGCGGGCATGGAAGGGGCCTTGCCCTCGGTTGTGGGCGGGTACGTGGATTGTCCCGTGATCGCTGTGCCCACGAGCGTTGGTTATGGGGCCAACTTCGGCGGGTTGTCGGCTTTGTTGGGGATGCTCAACAGTTGTGCCGCGAATGTGACGGTCGTCAACATCGATGCGGGCTTCAAAGGAGGCTATATCGCCGGTCTGATCGCCTCCCGCTGCGGAAATCCCAAGGGGTTGTGTTAGTCCCCACCGTTCACTCGATCGTGGATAGGGGAAGCCAATTCCCGCAGAATTTCGACAAAATTCGGTCGATTTGGGTATTATTGAGAAAGCGAGACACCTCAAACATCGGGTTGAGGTCGTCACCGATTCCCAATTCCAAACTCAAGACTGATTCTGCGATGGCCTATTACTCCTCTATCCAATTCGGGCTCTGT
>JAGQQG010000342.1 GCA_020426325.1 Planctomycetaceae bacterium
ATCGCAGCTTCGCCAACTCCGCGATCAAAACAGTCCGACGCTTCGCCTACGAGGAAGTCTTCGACATCCTCCAGCATCCCAAAAAACATCATCCGAACGTCAAGCCGGAAGTCCTCGACCTCCTGCAGCGCATGCTCGAACTCGCGATGATCCTCCGCGGGCGCCGCTTCACAGCCGGAGCGCTCGAACTCACCATGCCCGAAGTCAAAATCGACTTCGACAAGAAACATCAGGTCTGCGGAGCGCATCTCGTCTCTCACGATGTCAGCCACCAGATCATCGAAGAGTTCATGCTCGCCGCCAATATCGCCGTCGCCGAGGAACTCACCTCGCGCAAGATTCCCTTCATCCGGCGTTCGCACGGCGACCCCGATGAACTCAAGCTCCGTCGTTTTGGCGAATTCGTCAAATCCCTCGGCCTGGAATTGAAACGTCCCCAGAACCGGCGCGATCTGCAGAAACTCCTGAAGCAGGTCGAAGAACTCCCCACTCGGCAGGCGATCAATTACGCCCTGCTCCGCAGCATGAAGCAGGCCGAATACACCGTCGAGGAACTCGGACACTACGCCCTCTCCTGCGACAACTACTCCCACTACACC
>JAGQQG010000343.1 GCA_020426325.1 Planctomycetaceae bacterium
TTGATTTGCATTCGGCCCAGGGCGGACACAATGCGATTGACCGGCCCCGACTTGCCGTTGCGGTCGGCACGAATCACCACGTTCACTCGCGACGGGTCGTCTCCCACTCGCTGCAGCTCGGCCGAGACCAGCGAGATCAGCTCGGCGAGCTCCAACGTGAGCCCGGTGACAATGATCTTCTCCTCGGCGTCGACATTGATGGTGATCGTCGCCGGCTTCAACTCCTCCTCGCCCTCGAGCTTGGGCAGCTCCAGTCGCACCTTGTTCGCCTCCGAGACCTGCGAGACGGTCATGAAGAAGATCAACAGCAGGAACACGATGTCGATCATCGGTGTCATGTTCATGTCAGCGATGGTCGTGCGGCGTCGTTTGCTAAGCCTCATCCGCGGCGCCTTCCCAGCGGCATCAGCACTTGCTCGACGCGTTTGCCGGCCTCGGCGACCAGCGAGTCGATGCGGTTGCGAAAGTAGCTGAAGGCGACCATTGCCGGGATCGCGACCACCAGCCCCATCAGCGTCGTGACCAGCGCCTTGCTGATGCCGCCAGCCAGCTCGTCCGGCCGCGCCATGCCTCCGGATCCGGAAATGGTGTTGAACGCC
>JAGQQG010000344.1 GCA_020426325.1 Planctomycetaceae bacterium
TGTCGGCCCGGTCCAGCGCGCCTTCTAACTTTTCCTCGGCCTGGAATTCCGCCACTCCAATGCTGATTGTAATGGTCTCCTCCGTGTCTTCGGTTAGCTGAAACGGCCGTCCACCGACAGACTCTCTGACCCGTTCGGCTTGCGCGACGGCTTGCTCCAGGTTCGTCTCGGGGAAAACCAGCACGAACTCTTCGCCCCCATATCTTCCTAGAGCGTCGTAGGGCCTGACGGCACCGGTCACACGCAGGCACATCTCTTTTAGGACTTCGTCGCCCGCCAGATGGCCGTAGGTGTCGTTGATCCGCTTGAAGCGGTCCAGGTCTAGCATGCAAATACACACCGACTGACCGGAACGGCGTGCGCGTTCCAGTTCGCGATTGACGAGATCGAACAGCCCTCCCCGATTCCAGACTCCGGTGAGAGGATCCACAAAAGCCCGGATTCGCAGCTTTTCCACCTGACTTATCAGTTCGCGATGCGCCTCGGCCGTCGATTTGATGGTGATCTCGTCAGCCACAATCGAGGCGAAATCTGCCAGTGACTCCAAGTCTCTCCGATCGAACCTGCGGGGAATATGGTCCATGACACACAGAGCA
>JAGQQG010000345.1 GCA_020426325.1 Planctomycetaceae bacterium
TGCTGCACTTGCTCGGCAGACAAGCCGTGCAGCCGCAAGGCCTCGCGTTGAGCTCGCAGCACGGCGATAAGTTTGTCCCGCGCATACTCGCGGTCCAGCAACAGTTTGCCCGCGACGGCGCCGGTGCGTGTGACCTCCTTCAGCCGGATGATCTCACGCTCCTCCACTTCCAACTCGCCGAGCGTCTTGACGAATTCGGTTTGGGCGCTGACCAAATCCTCATGTGTCAGACGGATCCGAAACAGCAACGTGCCCGGCTCGACTGCCTCGCCTTGAGCCACGTGGACATGAGTGATGACGCCTGTCATCGGCGTCGCAACCTGGACTCGAGTGTGTCCGGGCCGTTCGACGATGATACCGGGCACAGTGATCGATTTGCGAAACGTCTCGAGTTGGACAGGGCGGAGTGTGTCCGCAGACAGCCCGACATTTCGCAGCCCTTGCGCGGAGAGCTCGAGCGATGCTGCTGCAGAGTGCGATGCGTGCCCGTGGCCTTCGTGGTTCGTGTCACCAGGCTTGTGGTCGTGTTCATCGCCCGGAGACGCGCCGCGAAAGGTGGCGATGATCCCGTCGATCCAGCGGGAGGGACTAGGCAG
>JAGQQG010000346.1 GCA_020426325.1 Planctomycetaceae bacterium
GTGGGGCCTGTCGATCCAGCCGCAAGCGGATCAGGGAGTTACCAAGAAATCAGCTAGAGGAATGGCATGGGAAGGCCAACCGCAGAGGGTGAGAGTCCCGTATTCGAAAGCTGAGATCCTCCCGCAGCAACCCCGAGTAGCGCCAGACACGGGAAACCTGGTGTGAATCCGCGGGGACCACCCCGCAAGGCTAAGTACCACTGAACGACCGATAGCGTAATAGTAGCGCGAGCGAAAGGTGAAAAGTACCCCGATAAGGGGAGTGAAATAGTACCTGAAACCATATACTTACGAGCGGTCGAAGGCCTATGGCTCTTAGGAGCAATGGCTGACGGCGTGCCTTTTGCATAATGATCCGGCGAGTTACGCTGTCTGGCAAGGTTAAGGGCCTCAGGTCCGGAGCCGAAGGGAAACCGAGTGTGAATAGCGCGATTTAAGTCAGGCGGCGTAGACCCGAAAGCGAGTGATCTACCCATGAGCAGGGTGAAGCGAATGTAACAGTTCGTGGAGGCCCGAACGGGTATAGGTTGAAAACTGTTCCGATGACTTGTGGGTAGGAGTGAAAGGCTAATCAAACTTGCAGATAGCTGGTTCT
>JAGQQG010000347.1 GCA_020426325.1 Planctomycetaceae bacterium
GATCTGGATTGGGTCGCCATCCCGATTCTGCTGTTGCTGCTCGCCGGCATCGCGTGGTGGAAGTACCGGTTCAAGCCCGCCGCGCCGTCGCCGGTTGCCGCGCCGCCGGAGAGTGCGATGGACTTCACCACCGAGACGGTGGATGCCGTGCTCGCCCATTTGCGGACGGATCGCGCCAAAGGTTTAAGTGCCGTTGAGGCGGCCGACCGGGTGCGCGAGGTCGGCCCGAACGCACTGGAAGAAAAACACGTCACGTTATTACAGCGAATTCTGCCGTATTTCTGGGGGCCGATTCCCTGGATGATCGAAGCGGCGGCGCTGCTGTCGCTGCTGACCCGCGACTGGAACGATTTTCTGGTGATCACCGCACTGTTGCTGTTCAATGCCGTGATCGGTTTTCGCGAGGAGGCCAGCGCCGCCAATGCCCTCAGCGCGCTCAAGGGACAACTGGCGCTTAAGGCCCGCGCTCTGCGCGATGGCGAGTGGCGGGAAATCGAGGCCCACGACCTGGCGCCGGGCGACATCGTCCGCATCCGTTTGGGGGACATCATCCCAGCGGATGTGAAACTGATCGAGGGCGACTATCTGAGCGTG
>JAGQQG010000348.1 GCA_020426325.1 Planctomycetaceae bacterium
ATGACCGACCTTGATCTCGAACGGTATCTCGGCGTTGACGTGCTGACAAATATTCGCAGCGGCCGGGCCGGTCGGTCCGGCTTCACAGAAAGCGGTGTCTCCGGTCAGAACCGATTGCTGGAACGCCACACTCTGAAAAGCGGCGGTTTCTACTGGAAGAGTTATGACTTCAAGTCGAGCAATCGGACGGCCATTCTGCCCGAATTTCCGCTCGGCCCGAAGTTCGACGATAACCCATTCAACGACCTGGCTTTTGAACACGACGGAGGCGAAATCATCTTCAGTTTGCCGAACGGACTGCAGGCATATCTGCTGGTCGATGGCAAAGGCAACAGGATTGACGCCGGACCGATTGAAGTGGTGGCAGATTCGCTGAAAACCTCCGGCAACGAACAGATTGTGGCGGGCGTTTCCTGTATTGCCTGTCATCGCAACGGAATGATTGAATCTCCGGATGATGAAGTGCGAATCTTCAGTGGAGCCACCAATGATGCTCGTGATCACGTGCGTCGTCTGTACCCGGAAAACGATGTCTTCCGCAAATGGATTGAACAGGACAGTGCGGTGTTTCAGCGGTCACTGGAACGAGCTCT
>JAGQQG010000349.1 GCA_020426325.1 Planctomycetaceae bacterium
CATGGCGTCCGCCGATCATATGATTGTTCCTCTTAACTGCGAATGAGGCGTCCCATCTGAATGGCCTTGGCGGTAAGTCCCGGGCTGTTACCGAGGATGTTTCGTTCGCGAGTTTGTTCTTTGACAATTTGGTTGGTGAGTACCTGAGTGGGTTGGCGTGACGAGAGTGACGCTGACTCAATCAATTTCTGATTTTCAGAATTGTTCAGTGTTTCGAATGGGGTCTCCTTTTCAGGAGATTCCCCGAAACCTAAATCACAGAGTCAAACCACAATTTGCTGTTTGAATTCCAGGACCTCGTGTTCTGGCACTAATACAGATTTATGAAGGGTTTGATCCTGGCTCAGAATGAACGTTGGCGGCGTGGATTAGGCATGCAAGTCGAACGAGAACCCCGCAAGGGGTGAAAGTGGCAAACGGCGTAGTAAGGCGTAGGTGACGTACCTCCCGATTCGGGATAGCTACGGGAAACTGTAGGTAATACCGGATAATCCCTTCAGGATTGAAAACTGGAGTGCAAAGGTGTGATTCCGTCAGGAGAGCGGCTTACGTGGTATTAGCTAGTTGGTGAGGTAATGGCTCACCAAGGC
>JAGQQG010000034.1 GCA_020426325.1 Planctomycetaceae bacterium
TGGAAGTCGATCGTCCAAGTGCGCAAGGCATCTGTCATCGTTTTGTAGGCGGCCCAGAACTCTTCATCTGAGTAGCCCTCCTTAAGCAGAGCATGTTCAGGGGCGTTGTACCCGAGGAGATACAGGTAGGTGTGTGCGAGGTCCGCCTGGAAGCCGACGGTCTCGGGGCGGTCGACCGCTTCGAGCAGGTTGACCATGTCTCGCCACGAATGCATGCCGGCCCAGCAGATCTCGCCCTCCGCTGCGAGTCGCTCACCATGATCGGCCGCGATGATGGCTGCTTCCCGAAACGTCTGAGCGATGCGTCGAGTCCCGGCATCCGGATCCTTCGCCCACTCGTCGGGGCCGGTGGCCGAGTCGATGCGGATGACGCCGTACTTGCGAACACCATGTTCATTGAAGACCTTGGCGATCCGGCAAGCCTTCTCGATCGCAGTGATGAACTTTGAGCGAGCCTGTTCGTCGCCCATCGCAGAGTCACCGACCGTGCCAGGCCAGATGGGGGCAACGAGCGATCCGACGGTAAAACCATGAGCTGCGATCTTGTCAGCGATCACTCTCAACTCGTCATCGCTCGCATCTGGATCGGTGTGCGGATGAAACAGGAAGTAGTCGATGCCGTCAAACTTCTGACCATTCACCTCGGCTCCCGCCGTCAGTTCGAGCATGCGGTCCAGCGAGATGGGCGGGTTGTCGGTTCCTTCTTCCTTACCGACGAGACCGGGCCACATGGCGTTATGCAGTTTGGGGGCAGAGTGCGACATGATGTTGCTCCTAGGGAGAATCAGACCACTTTAGAGGCGGCCAAATGTTGAGTATCTGGGAGGATTGTCTCTGCAAGATACTCAACGTCCCCCGTCACGTCACGCCGCCGGACCATCAAAGGAGGTGACAATGACTCGATCGGGAGGAAATCATCACGGAGGCACTGAGACACGGAGGTTCTCAAAGCATCGATGGTGTCACGAAAGCGAGTGCCCTGGACGTCATGGATTGTACGTGCCCCAAACAGAATATCCCCGGATACTGACAGTCAGCAAACCTGTCCAGACGCTCGACGTGATCCGATTCTCAACTGTCGCATCTCAGTGTCTTGGTGCCTCCGTGGTGATTTCATCAAACTCGATTCTCATCCGTTGTCCAGCGATCGCCTCATCAAATCGGCGATTCGATGCTCGTTTTCTGTGGGTCGCTCCTTGAGGACTTCGATTACGCGTTCTCGACGCTCAACGTCGTGGTTCTGATTGAGCTTCCATTTGCCTTCGAGCCGGGTGATGTCAATCGTGAAAACGACGATACCTGCTAATAGTTGGTCGATGAACGCCTTATCCACCGAACCCATCGACCAGGGTGTTGGCATGTGTGATTCATTCGTGTCGACCGTGCGCTGAACTATCTGCCGGAGTTGCTCAGGATCTTCGGTTACTCGCAACGTACCGGCGGCATGGACCGCAACGTAGTTCCAAGTGGGAACCGTGTTCTCAGCTTCGTACCACGTGGGAGAGATATAGGCATGCGGTCCGTGAAAGATCGTGAGCACCTCACATCCGTCGAGGCCCTGCCACTGCGAATTCGCTCTCGCCATGTGACTGGTCAGTTGACCATGCGGCCCCGAGTCACGATCGAGCAGAAAGGGGAGGTGACTGGCTTCGAGGTGTGACCCATCGTGGGAGATCAACATGCCAAAGCTAGGTGTTTAATGAAGTCATGCAACCGGTCAGTGCGGTCTTCGGCGAAGCTCCGAGGTGTGTACATTCTGATCATCCCCTCATGGCCATCGACTCAGAATACCTGGACCTCATTCAACTCACGGTCATAAGGGTGATTTACCGCAGAGGTCGCAGAGATCGCAGAGTCGTTGCATTGATACACTCCTCTGCGTACTCTGCAACCTCTGCGGTTATTCCACAACTTTCAATTTGCAGAAGCGCTTCTTGCCGACCCAGAGGAGCAGGCCGTCAACGACTTCGATCGGCTGGTCGTGCGATTCGATCTTGGTTTTGTCCTCGCCGATCTTGGCACCACCCTGTTGAATCGCGCGGCGGGCTTCGCCGCTGGACTGACAGAGTCCGGCAACCTTCAACAGGATCGCAGCCGGGAGGGTGCCGTCGTCGTTGATATCCACACGGGCGATCTCCGCGACGGGGATGTCCTCCGGTAAAGCACTGCGGTCGCCGATCTCACGTTGCCAGCGGGTAGCTGACTCGTCCGCCGAACCGGCATCGTGGTACTCGCTGATGATGGCCTTGGCCAGTGTGACCTTGGCCTCCTTGGGATGTCCTGCGAGGATCGTGTCGACCTCTTGCATGGGAAGGTCGGTCAGCAGTTCGTAGTACATGCGCATGCAGTCGTCGGAGAGTTGCATGAACTTTTTCATCATCTCGTACGGTTCTTCCGAGATGCCGATGTAGTTGCCCAGGCTTTTGCCCATGCGTTTCTTGCCATCGGTGCCGACGAGGATGGGGGACATCAGGCCGATCTGCTGTGACAGCCCGGCGTCCTTCTGTAGATCGCGAGCCAGCATGAACGAGTACAATTGCTCAGTGCCGCCCAATTCGATGTCCGCCTTGATCTCGACCGAGTCCCACGCCTGCATCAGCGGGTACAGACATTCGTGAAGGTAGATGGGCGTCTCCGCCTTCATCCGCTTGGCGAAGTCGTCACGGGTGAGGAGTTGAGCGACCGTTACCTTCCCGCACAGACCGAGGATGTCTGCGAACGACATGCCGCCGAACCAGTCGCCGTTGCGATGCACCTCGGCCTTGTCGATGTCGATGACCTTGCCGACCTGCGACAGATAAAACTGAGCATTCGCCTCGACTTCCTCCTCGCTGAGCTTCTTCGTGCGTGCCTCATCCCGCCCGGAGGGGTCGCCCACCATGGCTGTGTAGTTGCCGATGATGATCACCGCCTGATGGCCCAGCTCTTGGAACTGCCGCATCTTCCGCAGCGGCACCGTATGCCCCAGATGCACATCGGCTGCGGTTGGATCGATGCCATACTTGATCCGCAGCGGCGTGTCCGACTCCCGGCTGCGTGTGAGCATAGCCGCAAGTTCTTCTTCAGGCACAATCTTTTCAACGCCACGACGAATGACGGCGAGCTGTTCTTCAACGGGAAGGAAGGGCATAGGAGTTAACGAGTCAGAGGTGAGGTGCGAAGGTCGATTCGATGTTCGTCGCCAGCATAACTTCATCCGTGTCATCTGTGTAATCCGTGGTTCATCAATTGACCACGGATTTCACAGATGGGTACTGATCGGGATCAGAGCGCCGATCGGAACTGAAAACGGTTCGCTGAGTGCCCCCACCCGGACCTCCCCCTCGCAAGCGCGACTCGGTCCCTTCACTGATCAGATTCACCCGATCTCGTTACCTCCCCAGGAATTGACGACCACCATCTGCCACCGTATTCTCCAGATGGATTGTTGAGAAAAACAGAAGTTATCTGATCAAGATTCTGCAAAAAACTGAAATATCGAGTTAACAAATCACGCAAAGAAACGTCGTAGTGCCGTAGAGCCAGACATTCAGTTGCCACCAGCAAGTCATAATCGGGAGAGAATCGATGTCACGAAATCTCAAGTTGCTGCTGGCTGTGATTGCCGTGATCGCAATTCCAGCCTCCTTCGCGTGGGCCCTGGGGTTCCAACTCGGCGAATCAAAAGAAAAGCTCAAACTCAAATATGATGTATCCGTTTACGATCACGACACGGGTCGAGTTACGATCGAGTTTTCGCTCATTGACGCAGGTCGACTCGCGCCGATCACTTCTGTCGACTTAAGCATCCCTAGTGATGAAAAGCATGATGGCGGCGGCTTCAAATCCGATCTCACAATGTCAATGGCTCTCCGGAATGATGGCACTCAACAGGTCAGTAGAGTTCATATTCGCAAGGATTGGGCTGAAAGGGCCGAGATTCAGATAAAGACTGGTCATCTTGACGGCAAGCAGGAACCATTAACTTGGTACTACCACTCTATTCCACTGAAAGAGCTGATCGCACGTGCAAAACCGCATGAAACCATAAACTGAAAGCTTAAAAGACTAACATGATCCGCCAGATGACAAAGCCGTGAACCGGCCCACTCATTCACGCAGCAACTCCAATCAAAGTGTATCGTTCGTGCCCGGTTACGCTGGTCGTTGTCCCACAGAATGAGTACTGCGTGCGTTCACAGATTCAGTTCGTGATGCACGGGAGGGTTCGGTTCATCCGTCGCTGAGTGTCGGTTGCCGGGGTTCTTGCCGGTCGTCTTCGCAAAGCACTTGGACCAGTTCCGGATGCCGGGACGACAACGCGGCGGGGAACACGAGAGAATCCCCCATCGGCAGGAACATCAGAGCCGCGCCCGTCAGGAAGCGGCCGCTCTGTCGCTCACAATGAACGACAAAATAGCGGTTTCGGAGTCAACGGCGTTCCCTGACGGTTGACCGTGTAGTCAATCGCCGCCGTTACTTCATCGGCGTTCCACAGGTACCGAGTGCTGCCGTGTCGCGCCCAGATACGCTCGTCTGTTTCCACAAGTCCGGCATGTCGCAGTGCCCGAGTGGCGTATGACTTAAAATCGTTGAGCACTCGTTCGGGGGAACACTGTGCCGCAACGACGGCATGGGCATGCGTTGTGCGAATATGCAAAGCCAGTAGGGTCCAATTGCGATGATTGCACACTTCAATGATGGTGTCTTGAGCGGCAACTCGCATCGGCTCGGACAGGGTGACTGCATCGCCGGACATTCGACTTGCATGGGCCGTGCGTAGAGGGGCGTTTGGTCTAACGAACTCTCGCCCGTATTCGCGGTGGGTGCGGTCGACGGAGCCGGAACTTTCACCCTGGAGCCAGGTGCCGTAGGTGTGCCATGTCAGGAAGTAGGCGAGCGGATCAGTCATTGTGGGCTGGTGAGCGGCCGCTTCCTGACGGGCGCGGCTCTGATTATGGGTCCTGTTGATAGTACCCGCGGAGCACATCGTACAGTTCGGGGTGTTGAGTCGACAGCTCTGCGGGTTGCTCGAAGAACGTCTCGGTGGCGACGGCGAAGAATTCGGCGCGGTTGGTGGTGCCGTAGCAGTCGAGGAGGGGATGGGCGTAGGAGTGGCAGTCGTGGCGGAGGCGTTGGAATTCGAGTTCCATCACGGCGGCCCAGCGGGCGGCGAGTTCTTTCGAGGGCAGGGGAGGCGTGCCGTCCAGTTCGCGGCCATCCTGCATGTCGAGCTGATGGGCGAACTCGTGCAACACGAGGTTGTGGCCGGGTTGCTCCTGTCGACCGCCTGCGAGGGCGTCGTCCCACGAGACGATGACCGGCCCGCGATACCAGGCTTCGCCCAGCCTCGCCTGCTGGTTCTCGATGACGACTCCCGCACGGCCGATCTGCACGTCCTTGGCGATGTACCCGGTGGGGTAGACGAGAATGGAGAGCACGTTGTCGAAGTACTCGTCCTTGAAGGCCAGGACAAGCAGGCAAGCCTGTGCTGCGATGGTCACCTTCATCTCATCGGTGACGGTGAGGCCGTTGCATCCCTCCCAGTTCTTCTCAGCCACGAACACCTGTACGCGACGTTCGAGCGTTCGCTGTTGGTCCGCTGTTAATCGTGAGTAGTGCACGACGTTCCGCCGAAGCACATTCCGCCACTCATTCGGGAACGGGACCGCGAGCAGTCTGCGACGTCGACGATCTTTCCACCAGAAGAAAAGCATGACAGGTCCGAGAGACAGCTGCTAATCGTTTGTCTGAGGGTCGAGCAGCAGGAGGGCGAGATTTGTCAGATTAAATAGCGCATGTGTTGTGATGACCGAGATGGCACTTTGCCGCTTGTGGTAAAGGTAGCCGAGAATCACAGCAAGCGGGAGCAAGGCGAGTGAATCGGGGAAGCCGTGCACTGCACAGAACAGGACGGCGACGATGCTGATCGCAGGGGCAGCACCGATGTGGCGGGCGAGGCCGTCCTGCAGGACCACGCGGAACAGCAGTTCCTCCTTGACCGGTGCCAGGATCACAGCAGCAAGTAAGATCCAGCCCAGCGTGTCTGGCGTCGGTTCGTCAACCAGCAGCTTGAGGAACGGGTGCATGTTCTCATCGGTGCGGAGCCAGGACGTTGCCAGCAGGAGCAGAAACACGGGACCGAGACTCGCCAGAAACGCCTGCGTTCCCTCGGAGAGTTGTCGGTTGAGTCCGGCGAGGTCGAATCCGTATTCGCTCGCAGGTGTCCGCTGCATGCCCGAAAGGAAGATCAGAGCGATCATGGTCACGATGGCTCCGTCCAGACAGCCCGCCTGCACATCGCGGAGTGTGATGGTCGCAGTCACATCCGGCTGCGACAGGGCTGCCTGAGTCTGCATGACGACGAGCAGTGTCACGTAGAACGCGACCGCAGGCCAGGCAAGCATGAGATGGGGCGACGGCAGACGCGGCGCCGTTTGCAAGACCGCCTGTCCCTTGCTCCAGAGCCGAATGAAACCGGCCCACACCTGCAGACTGGCCGCTCCGAGCAGAATGATCAGCACATTTCCAAACATACAGCGTCTTTCGTGGCGAAGACAGATGACGAGCGAGACTACCGCTGGTGCGATGCGGAGGTCAACGATCGAGGGACGATTGATTTCAACAGATTGGAGTAAAGTTGTTCACCAGCGCCGATGGGAACTGCAGCGAGTTTCGCTCGGTCGAGTCGCCGGTTATTCTGTGATCTCCCCCGACGGGCTTTCAACCTGATGGAGATCACATGACGACGCGGAACGCGCGGATTGGTCTGGTGCTGTTTGCAGTCTATCTGCTGTTGTACGGCGGGTTTGTTCTGTTGAACACGTTTGCCCCGCAGACGATGGAAGCCACGCCTGTCGCAGGCATCAATCTGGCGATCCTGTACGGCTTCGGGCTGATCATCGCCGCTCTGGTGATGGCCTTGCTCTATGGATTTCTCTGTACTCCTGCCGGGGATGTAGAGACCACTGACCCGCAGACGGGAGGGGACCGATGATCTACGAGTTCTCCGTCGGTGCCGTCGCCGTTTTTCTGGCATTTGTTGCGTTTACGCTCGGGCTGAGTTTCTATCTGGGCAGCAAGGCCAAGTCGTCCGCGGGGTATTTCGCCGCCCACGGGCAGATACCGTGGTTCGTCAATGGCGTGGCCTTCGCGGGTGATTACCTGTCAGCAGCGTCGTTCCTCGGCATCTGCGGGATGATCGCTTTCTATGGCTATGATGGCTTCCTGTACTCGATCGGCTATCTGGCAGGGTGGATTGTGGCCCTGTTCGTGGTGGCAGAGCCGATGAAGCGACTCGGCAAGTTCACGTTTGCAGACGCCCTTGATGCGAAGTTCGACTCACGAGGCATCAAGGTCGCCGCCGGCATCAGCACGCTGGCGGTGAGCATCTTCTATCTCATTCCTCAGATGGTCGGAGCGGGCGTGCTGGTGACACCTTTACTCGGACTCCCCCACTGGGTGGGCGTCGTTCTCGTGGGCGTGGTCGTGATCCTGATCGTGGTCACCGCAGGCATGGTCTCGACTACGTGGGTGCAGTTTCTCAAGGGGTCGTTGTTGGTGATCTTTAGTGCTGTATTGACGGTTGTGCTACTTCAGCGCGGCTTCGTCGCGGACAGTGGTGGTGCTAAAGTGAACGCTGGAGATTCTGATCAATATCATTTTCGTGGAGTTGGGCCAGTCGAAGGGAGTCTCCTCGATTCAGAGCTGAAGAGGATAGCACGCGATGACTACGGTGGATCGATTGTCGAACCGGAAGGGGCGTGGAAGGACACAAAGTTCGTCCGGTTTCGAAACGACGACACGGGTGTGGTGAATGTCTGGAGCATTGATGAACTCGATGCAGATGAGATGGAGTGGTACAAGTCAATAAAACCATCCGCCAAAACTGCCTATCGGCTTCGCGAAGCACAGAGTGTGACCACAACTCCCGATGGCCGAGTTCTCGTCAATGGCCTTGAGAAAGGGACTAAAAAGGGCGAGCCCGAGTTACATCCGGTCGGCTCGATCAGCAAACTGCCTGATAATCAGCAGGGGACCGGTCCTGTTGGTCCTCTTGAGTTCTTCCGAGTGCTGCAGAACAGTGAGATTGTCCTGTGGAGTAGCCAGACGATCACAGAAGACGATGGCATGACGACCATCGTTTATTATCAGAAGCCGACGCCGGGTTCTCAGGTGTTGCGGCCGGGGGAGCATCCGACGTTCAAGGGGATTCGCAGCGACAAACTGCTGGACAAAGTGAATTTCCTGTCACTCATGCTCGCATTGTTCTGCGGGACGGCGTCGCTGCCTCACATTCTGATCCGGTACTACACGGTGAAGGATGCGGCTGCGGCGCGGAAGAGCACGATCGTGGGCATCGCCAGCATCGGGTTCTTCTATGTGCTGACGCTCTACATGGGTCTCGGTGCCATGACCAGCGGGGCGATGGATGTCACCAACAGTAACATGGCCGCACCACTCTTAGCCCGCAGCATAAGTGAGCCATTGTTCGCCATCATCTCGGCGATCGCATTCACAACCGTGCTTGGGACGGTCAGCGGACTGATCCTCGCGTCCAGCGGAGCGGTTGCTCACGATCTGTTCAAGAGTGGTCTGGGTATTGAAATGACGGATGAACAGCAGGTGCGTGTGGCCAAGATCGCCTCCGTCATCGTGGGGGCGATTGCGATCGTCCTCGGCATCCTGTTCGAGAAGCTGAACGTGAGTTACCTCGTCGGCTGGGCCTTCAGCGTGGCCGCCTCGGCGAACCTGCCGTCACTTGTGATGCTCCTGTTCTGGAAAGGGACGACCAAACAGGGGATCATTGCAGCCGTCATCGTGGGGATGCTGTCATCGCTCGGCTGGATCCTTCTCAGCGGCGACACGTACTCCAAAGTCTACGGCCTCCCAGCGACGGACGCGATCGTCCCGTTCAGCCAACCAGGCATCGTGACGATCCCACTGGGGTTCCTGACTCTGATCGTCGTTTCCCTGTTGACTGGAAAGGGAACTGGTCGAAATTCTTCGGCTGCAGGATGAGCCATGTCAACGTTGATCACATTCGGACTGTTGGGCCTGCTGACAGCGGCAGAGTGGTTTCTATGGGTGGTCCTTCTGAGATTTGGATTAAGTTGGGCAAAGGTCGAGGGCGTCACAATAGGTCGTGTTATTGGTGCATTGTTGCTCTCTAAGGTGGGGCAAGGCCTTGTGTTTGTACTCGATAGCCAGTGGGATGATCACCAACGTTTGCTGACGGTTCTTCTCATCTCGTTTGCGACGTTCGTGTTGCCGTGTGTTGTCGTTGCCTTTTGGTTTCGGCTAAAGCCGCTGAGATCTATTCAGGCTTGGTTGCCGACAATGGTCGTTCCAGTCATCACGATTCCGTTCGCATACATGATCGGTCGATTCCTGATCGAGGCATTTGTTTTGACCAGCAACTCGATGGCTCCGACATTACTCGGACCGCATTTGACTGGTTTGTGTGTTCGTTGTGACGGGAAGTGTTTTGCGTCTTACAACGATCTTGAGTACCTCAAGGCAGGCTTACAGACCCAGGCGATTTGCACCGATTTTCATGTCACTCAGACTGACGATGTGGCAGATTTGGGGGAGTCTGCGGATCGTATCATGGTCGCAAAATACTTATCGCCGGAGCGTTGGGACATGGTGGCCTTCAAGGTGCCTGAAGATCCTTCAACGATCTATGTGATGCGGCTCGTCGGACTGCCGGGTGAAGAAATCGTCATCAAGGACGGGAAGGTTCTCGCTGACAGCCGGGAGTTGATACCCCCTAATGAGTTGGCAAAAGTTGAATAC
Organism: Planctomycetaceae bacterium; assembly: GCA_020426325.1. Taxonomy (GTDB): domain Bacteria; phylum Planctomycetota; class Planctomycetia; order Planctomycetales; family Planctomycetaceae; genus JAHBXU01. The sequence goes on from JAGQQG010000034.1 coordinate 9,778, forward strand.
ATCACCGACACTAATGGAGAACAAGATTGGCCAGCGAACTGGGGCTCTCCGGAATCTCCTGCACAGTTGGCAGACGGGGAGTATTTTGTGCTGGGTGATTTCTCCGCACGCTCACGTGATTCCCGTCTGTGGGTTAAAGGGGCGCCCGGCCATGATCCATACGCCGTTCCAGAGTCGTACATCGTTGGTGTCGTGACATGCTGTTACTGGCCCCCTGACCGATGGCGCACATTTCGTTAAAGTCACTCTTGAAACAAGACCTTAATTTTCTTGATGAACCAGAGTGAAATTGTGTCGGACATTCTGCAAAAAATCTGTGAGCACAAGTGGATCGAGATCGACGCGGCGAAGCGTGCGGTGTCGGTGCATGACCTTGAGACTCAGCTGATCTCGGCTCCTGAGGTGCAGGATTTTGTGGCCGCGCTGCAGGGCAAGCATCCGATGGGGCTGATTACTGAGGTCAAAAAGGCATCGCCGTCGGCGGGGTTGATTCGGGCTGACTTTGATCCGGTGGCGATTGCGGAGACGTATGCGACTCATGGGGCGGCGTGTGTGTCGGTGTTGACGGATGAAAAGTATTTCCAGGGGTCGCTCGAGTACCTCAAGCAGATTCGCACGGCGATCGATCTGCCCGTGCTGCGGAAGGATTTTATTCTTGACCCCTATCAGATCATCGAGGCTCGTGCTGCGGGGGCGGACTGTGTGCTGTTGATCGCTGAGTGTCTGGATGACACCGAACTGGCCGACCTGTACGAGTGTGCGACCGAACTGCGGATGGCAGCACTGATCGAGATTTATGAGCCGTCCAACCTCGACCGCGTGCTGCGTCTCGACCCGCCGCTGATCGGGGTGAACAACCGCAACCTCAAAACCATGACGACCGATCTCGGCCACTGCATCGAACTGCGGAAGGAGATCCCGGCGGACGTCCTGATGGTCGGTGAAAGCGGCATTCACACCCGCGAGGACGTCGAGCGCTTGCAGAACGCAGGCATCCACGCCATTCTCGTCGGCGAGACGCTGATGAAGTCACAGGATATTGGGGCGAAAGTTGATGAACTGACAGGGAACAATCATCAATAGACAGCGATCACTTATTACGTTGCGAGATGGACGTGGATCAGATTGATCACCAGTTGTTGAGTCTGAAGTCTGAAGATAAAAAGACTCGCATCGACGCCCTGATCGCCTTGTCCATAAGCAGACATGTTTCGCATCGGGTATTGCCGGACCTCCTCCAGTATGCTGAAACAGTGTCAGATTCTCAGGAGCAGGGAATTCTGATTGAGACGCTCGGTCGTATTGGAGATGCGGGTGCCGTTTCCTATTTGGCCAGCGTCATCGAAAAGCATCCTTTGTCCAAGCGTGCGATGCGGGCTGCACAAAGTTTGGGACAGATTGGTGACCCAACTGCCTTGCCTTATCTGATGACGGCGCGTCATAGTCCCAATCACGTTGTACGTTCGGCAGCACGTGATGCCATTCATGAGATACAAACAAATCAGCGAACCAGCACGGAGGAATCATGACCACCGAGACCAATCAAACTGTCGAACACGTTCTCTGCGTTCCCACTCTTCTCTTTCATGAGATCGGGCACTTTCAGGGGTTTATGCCGGATGTGGATCGGTATCTGACGTCGCTGCTTGATCCGCAGTACACGAGTTATCGACCGCGGGATGAGGTCGAGGAGGACCCGAGTTACAAGCAGTTGATTCCCTACTGCATCTTCCGGCATGAAGGGCGGGTGTTTCACTATGCCCGGGGTGCCAAGGGGGGCGAATCGCGGCTGCATGCCAAGCGGTCGGTCGGCATCGGTGGGCACATCTCGACCGAGGATGCGGAGCATGAGACGAATGCGTACTCCGTCGGCATGTGGCGGGAGATCAATGAGGAAGTCCAGATGGACACAGAGTTTGAGGTGAATTGTGTCGGACTGATCAACGACGATGCGACCGAGGTCGGGCGAGTCCATTTGGGGGTTGTTCACCTGTTTGATCTGGAATCTGCCAAAGTTCAGCCCCGTGAAGAGTCGATCATCGAGACAGGGTTTGCCGAACCCGCAGAACTGGTGCAACAGCGCGATGCGTTCGAAACGTGGTCGCAGATTTGTTTGGACCATCTGTTTTGACCCACCGGGTCGGCTGATTCGAAATCTCGAAACAACGTGATTGGCTACCGTCGCGAGCGTTTGCGGTCGGTGTATGCCGTCAGACAAAGGAGTGTCAGACGATGTTGATCTCTCGCCGCAACTTGATGAAGAACTGTGCCCTGGCCGGAGCAGCAGTCACAGCGACGCTGACATCGGTCGCGTCAGCTGAAGATGAAGTCAAAGGCATTTCCGATGCCGACCTTGAGCAGATTATCACCGGTCTGGGGCTGAAGCCGACAAAGAACGAACAGCGCTACGACTTTGGTTTCAAGGCGGCTCTCAACGAGGAAGAATGGGAGCTGTCGATGTCAGCCGTCTTGAGCCAGGACGGCAATACCGTCTGGGTGATGGCCTGGCTGGATGAATTGCCGAAGTCCTCCGCAGAAGTCCCGCGCACGGCCTTGCTGCGTCTGCTCGCTGCCAATGATCAGATGGGGAACGGCAAGTTCTTCGCCTACATTGCCGGTAATCGCCGGTTCGTACTGCAGCGCGTGATCGAGACTCAGGGGCTCACGAAGGACGAGTTCAAAATCACCTTGCAGGATCTGGGAGCGACTGTCGTCGAGACCTATCCGCAATGGGCGGTCGCGAACTGGAACGACGGAAGTACCGCGACCCAGGTGAGCAGCGGAGATTCCAAAGCCGGACAGACCCAGACTCGCTCGGCAGCGAATGAGTCGAAGTTTCAGGAGCCTGTTCGCCGCTGAGCTTCAGCGACGTTGAACAACTCGTAAAACTGTGATGCCCGGTGGCTGAATCCTGAGGGGGAATTCGGTAGCCGGGCATTCACATTTTTTGAACCAGAAACCCCTCATGGAACATTCATTGAGGAGATTTGGCTTCATTCAGGTTTTCGGAGAAAGAGGAAGTTTGACCGGCCGGTCGGTTAGTGGGGTTTTGCCTCAAACTCATTGCCAGCTGGAAGTTCAGTTGAATGAACAGGGAGACAAGGCGTTGACAAACTGGGGTAGCCGGTGGATGATGTGACCTGAGTAAGGAGCACATTTTCTGACTCGCTTCTGTCCCCATCGGAATACGGGTGTTTCATTCTCGGGTCTGAAGCGAGTCGATCGAGTCTCCCAGAATTGAGTCTCCCCGTTACTGAAACAGGCAAGAACAGCGAAAGCGGGAACGTGCCTCTCTGGCCCGTCCCGGTGATTGACTGTGCGACGGCCAGACCGGAAGGAACCAGACCGGATGTCGAACAAGCCAATCCCAACTCTCGATGCGGGCTCAACGCCAGCGATGACCCCCTCTACGATCGCTGAACTCACAGCCTCCGCCGCACGAGCCCAAGCCGACCCTGGCCTCTCAGAAAAAGGATCCCGCACCTTGTTCACTCGACGCACACAATCGTTGCTCGGCGTGCAGGTGATCTCGACCGGCTCGTACGTGCCGGAGAATGTGGTGACCAACGAGGACCTTCGCGACCGGTCCAATTTCGATCCGGAGTGGATCAAGCAACGGACCGGAATCGTAGAGCGCCGTCATGTTGCCGACGAATCGATCGCAACCAGCGACCTGTGTGTTGAGGCAGCGACGCGTGCCATCCGCGCAGCCAAGATCGATCCGCAACAGATCGACCTGGTCATCGTCGGCACACTCACGCCGGACTACCAGATGCCTTCCACGGCCTGTCTCGTTCAGGACAAACTGGGGTTGGATGCTCCGGCGTTCGATCTCTCTGCTGCCTGTTCGGGATTCATGTATTCACTGGTGACGGCAGGCCAGTTCGTGGCGACGGGGAACTCCAAACTGGCGCTCGTAATCGGAGCGGATCTGCTGAGCCGTGTTGCCGATCCGAACGAGCAGCGGATCTTCCCGTTATTCGGCGATGGAGCCGGGGCTGCTCTCGTAGCTCGGGGGGCACCGCATCAGGGTTTGATCTGCTATCAGATGGGGTCGGACGGCTCTGCTGCCGAGCAACTGTACATTCCACATGGCGGATCCAAACATCGGATTGACGAAGAGTCGTTCATCACGCGAGACAACTACGTGCGGATGGACGGTCGCAGCGTGTTCAAATGGGCCGTGCGGATGCTGACGGATACGATCGAACTCACTCTCGAAAAATCGGGGATGAGCCAGCACGACGTTTCTCTGTTTGTGCTCCATCAGGCGAACATTCGGATCATCAACGCTGCCATGGAACAGTTGGGCATCCCTGCTGAGAAGGTGTTCAACAACGTCGACAAGTACGGCAACACGTCAGGTGCTTCGATTCCGCTGGTCCTTGATGAAGCCCTGAATGAGGGCCGCATTGAGCGTGGCGATACGATTCTGATGAGCGGTTTCGGCGGTGGACTCACATGGGCCACCGGGCTGATGCGGTGGTAATCCCGCTCAACCAAGATCGACAACTTCGACAGCTTCGTTAGCCGTTTGATCACTCGGTTGGAGCCGATTCGTCCTCGGGTGACTGTGACTCTGTGTCTTTCTCGCGTTGTTCTGCCGCTGCGACTCCCATAATGGGCAATGCGTTTGGTTTGCTGGTCACTCGTTGAGCCACAGCATCCAGCGGAGTGGCATCGACGCTTTTGCGAAGCAAAAAGTAGATGACCGTCGTCGCTGTCCAGAAGTAGCTGGTGACGAATCCGACGAGCCCAAGTCGAATCACGTTTTGCCAGAAGTCGACAGCTGAGCTGGCGAATCCGTTAACGTCGTCCGATCCGCGAAGCAGCTCGAAGGTCTGTTCGCCTCCCAAGCCAGAAGCCACTGACCACTCAGCAAGGGGCATCAGAATTTGAATGATTGTGGCCACGAATGTCAGCAGCACGGAACCATAGAGCAGGGCCAGAAACATCAGCCATAGCGCGTACCACGGCCGGCTGAACAGGTAGCTGTAGGCACGACTGAATGAGTCGAACGAGTCAGCGTCTTCAGTGCCGATGGAGCTGAGCATCAACGGCCAGCCGACTGCCAGTCCCAGCAAGAGGAGCGTCATCAGCCCAGCCAAAAGCAACGGAAGCCACCAAAACGCCCCGACCAAGATGGGTCCAACAGAGGGGATCCTTCCGAGGAGTCCGCCCACGAGACAGATCAGCCATAAGCAGCCGACCCCCAGCAGGGGCATCAAGGGAGCACCGAGCGATGCAGGCAGCTTCTCCATCGCGAAGCGTAACGACTCACGAGTACGCACGGACTGATCGACGGCAAAGCGGACAGCCGTCATTCGTGCTATGGCCACGCCGAAGATGCCCCAGACAATCATCCCCCACAACAGGTGTGTCCAAATCGTTGCCGAGTGTGACCATGAGTGCTTCCCATGGAACAAAGCCTGGCCTGGGCCAACGACGGACCAGAGCGGTTGTAAGATCTCACTGCCGTGGCTGGTGGTCTCACGCAAGGCATTGACAGGTTGTGCGGGAATCAGAGCTGGATGAACTGCATAGACTTCCGGCCGCAGGATGCTCAGCGGTTGCGTCCAGCTGGATGGAGGAGCTGCGTCGACTGCAAATGGTAGCTGACTGATGAATTGTCCGCCGAAGTCGATCAACAGGGCCGCAGCGATGCCGAGCACGACCGGCCGGATGCCGATTGCGATGCGAAATGAGCGAAACAGATGCATCCAGGGCAACCATTGCCGCAGTTTCGTCCTGTCCGTGACGTGAAATGATTCTTCGAGTTGCATCGGTTTCTGAAGTTGATGTCTGTCTATGCGAAGTGTGAGGGGAAGGGCGAGACTGCAGCGAGGCTGTGAATCTGGATCGACAGCGGCTCCGCAGGGGCTTGGCCCACCTCAAGAGAATACTTTTCCGATGGAGAGCTTATCGGACTGGCCCCTCAATTGCACTCAGCAACCAATGGCCCTGCCAGTTCTTCAAGGAAGAACAGGCGGCCCGGCTGAGTTGGCATGTACGTCGAGGGAATCCAGGGTGTTGGCTCGTGTCGGAGTGTCATCCACAGGCTGAGCCCCTGCCACATCATCCCACGAGACAGCGAACCGTCTGCACCGCCGATGATCTTGTCAGCGTTCAGAAACAGACCGGGGCCGATGGTGTTGGCGTAGGCCGGGACGAGTGTCGTGCGACTCTTGAAGCTGGTGATCGCGTTCTGCTCGATCGTCAGCGGATGCAGTTTGGCAGCGATGCGATGAGTTTGTGAGGCCCACTCCTCCTGAGTGTCATATTCTCCCGCGAATTGGGGTTCCCAGAAGGCAATGTGGCACACCCGTCCAATGCCGAAGATCACCGTGAGCTTGGCCCCTCCGTCTCGCAGTTCACTGATGCGTTCCCCGTATGAGGGGAGTACGTCAGGCGTCGCGAAGTGGCGTTGCTTCTTCGGGACTGTCAAATCGCCCAGCGGTCCGTAGAAGGCCTGCTCCATCGCATACTGAAAGGCACCGGAGTTCTCGGGAGGGAGCGTGTTACCCTTCGCATCGCTCCACTCGTCCATGTTGAATCCGTGGACGTGATCGCAAGGCACTCCCCATTCCTTGAGGAAGTAGACGGCCCAGCGGTACATGCCCATCGGCCCGACCGGCAGAATCATGGCCGCCTGTTCGCCCGCGTCACGTGCCCGCTTGATGGTCAGCGCGATCTCATGCCCCAACAGGGTGTCAAAGTCGGCCACGCTCTCGCAGGGGACCAGCTCAAAGCTTTCATGCCACCAGGATTGCCGCTTGCTGATCGACCGAGGATCGTCATCGACACACGTATCGATTTTCGCGAGATCCCAGCCTGCGGGGAAAAATCCTTCGAGCAGCGAGCCGTCAATTGTGGAGAGCAGATTCATTGTTGCGTCCGTTGTCATTTGACATTGGTCCGTTGCACAGGGTGTGAATGTTCACCGATTGTCACAACGGACCACTGACAACGGACTACGGACAAGCTCACGTCACTTCCGCGAGCACTGTGTCGTCAACGTAGATGGGCAGGAAGGGATCGTAGTGGACGGAGAGGGCAATCGCATCACTCGGGCGGCTGTCCAGTTCGATCAGTTCGCCATCCTTCTTCACGCGGATGACTGCATAATACGTGTGGTCCATCAGGTTGTTGATGACAACATCCTGAGCTTCGCCCCCCAGTTCCTCGATCGCCTGACGCAGCAGGTCGTGAGTTAATGGCCGCGGCGGGAGTTCGCCATGGACCTTGGCCTGCACACGGCGGTCGATGCTCGACGCCTCAAACAGGCCGATCAAAATGGGAAATGAGCGCTCGCCGTCAATCTCACGGAGAAAAACGACCTGCTGGTCGTTAATCTCACTGATTACGATGCGAACAAGCTCCATCGGGACGAGCACAGCGTCACCTCAGTCTGACAGCGGTCCGACGGACCGTACGGATCACGAATAGTTTGGTCAGCCATGAGTATAGGAATCCCATGAGCCGACCATCAAGCAGCGGATCGGTTCAGGACTCCGGGCCATCACCTGGAATGAACTGGTAGTCGCCCCAATTGTGAGAAGCGATCTGGCGGAGCAGCTTTTCGCCCTTATCCTCGCCGAAGCCGATGGTGTTGATCACCACTCGGTTCTGATTGGACTTGGTGATGTTTTCGACCACTTTGTAGGGGAAGTTCCCATCCGTCAGGAAATAGATCATGTCTGGGCGGAGAGTGAGTGCCAGCAGGAGTGCCTCTTCCGGGTTCGTCTGTCCGTCAGCCTTCACCTCCGCGGCCCAGCGAAGAAACATGTTCTGAGTCCCAGGTAAGGCCGGCATCATCGTCCGCGAAGGCATGGGGATGGCCCGGTCATTGAAGTAGACGATGAAGAACTCCTGCTCAGAGGTCATCTGGCCGATCGATCTCACGAGTTCCATCTTCACACGTCCAAACCGCGTCAGCATCGGACCAGGGAACGGATGATTCATACTCCGCGAAGCATCGACCACGTAGACGATGCGTTTGCCATCAGCGGGCAATCCGAAGAAGGTGCTGTTTCCGGTGCCATTGCCGTGGGCGTTCCCTTCACCAGCACCACTCCCTTTGAGGTTTTTCTCGCCTTCCCCCTGTCCACCAGCGAGCCCGACGGTCTGGGTCAGCGATTGCGGAGCGGATACATCTGCCTCCTGCCATTCGAACGATCCGATCTCTTGCATGTCAGCGAGACCGTCGGTCGCCGTGGAACTGTGCGTGTGCAGAAAGATTGCCTGCCCCAGACTGTCGCTTCCTGCGGTATTGTCGTCCGGGACCACTTGCAGCGGTTGGTTGTCGAATGATTCCAGGGATGCCGCTTCACTCCAGAGGGTGTCGATCGCGAGCGATGCAGGACGAGCCGAGACGGGGAGGAGCCAGCACGCACCGATCACCGCCAGCGTGACGTGCAGGACGGTCGAGATGGCAACGGCATTCGCCCGCCGTCGGACATCGCCGGTCCGCCAATCAAACTGTCTCAGGTGATTCCACCAGGTTCTCACTTCCGTCCTCCTGTCGCGACTTTCCCTCTCATCGGTTCAGTCAGACAGGACTGTCGCGACAATCCCAGCCTACCAGCCGCATTCGACGCAAGCCAAGTCGACTTTGACGGACAGCCACGCGTGAAGACGTTCTCCTGCAAATCGGGGGAGTGGGCCGTTAAACTATTCTCAGAGTAACGGTTCAGAGTCTGGAGGAAGCTGATGAGCACCGCGGTTCAGAATCAGGCCGAAAATGAACTTCAGTCAGTCGCAGGCGGTCACCCCGTTCTGTTTTTTGACGGAGTTTGCGGGTTATGCAGCCATGCCGTCGACTTTGTGATGGCTCGCGATACTCAGGCGACTTTTCGGTTCGCCCCCCTTCAGGGAGAAACGGCTCGTGCCATGCTCCCGGAAGCGGACATCGTCAACCTTGATTCGATGGCCGTGGCGATCAACGGATCGATCTATCGCCGTTCCTCAGCGGTCGTGCGGATTCTGTGGCAGTTGGGACCATTGTGGCGATTCTGCGGCTGGGCCCTGTGGCTGATTCCGCTTCCGCTTCGAGACCTCGGCTACAAGCTCGTGGCCAAGTGGCGCTATCGCCTGTTCGGCAAACACGAGACCTGCCGCCTCCCGACCCCCGAAGAACGCGAACGGTTTCTCGACTGAGCACTTACGGCTGGGGGCCAATCGCGAACAGGTGTTCGTGGGTGCGGATGTAGAGGTGGCCGTGGGCGATGGCGGGGGAGGCGGAGCATCGTTCGCCCAGCCTGTTCTCAGCGATGACTTCCGCTTCTGGACCGTTGTCTGCACGGACGACTTTCGTGGTGCCGTCGTCTGCCAGGAAGTACACGAAGCCTCCTGCGGTCACGAGTGACGGGCTGAAGTGTTCACCCAGTCGTGCCCGCCAGACACGTTCGCCCGTCTTGGTGTCATAGCAACTGGCTGTGCCGCGATCGTCAGGCACATAAAGGCGACGATCGACCAGAACAGGGGAGGGGACATAACTCTTGGACTCTTCCGAATGCCAGACGACGTGTGTGTCAGTCACGTCGCCCGTGCCGTCGGGACGCAGTGCCATGACATGATGCGTGGGGTAACCACACGCCATGAAGAAGTATTCCCCATCGAACACCATTGAAGCGACGAACTGTTCCGCTGGCCCTTCGACCCTCCAGTACTCGCTGCCAGTGCGGGGATCGTAACTGATAATGCTTTGGCTGCCGGAGATGACCAGTTGCGTGCGGCCATCGATCTCACGAATGATGGGGGTGCAATAACTGCGGATGCCGTGTGGGCGGTCGATCTTCCAGACGGTCTCACCGGTCGCCTTGTCGAGAGCAGCCAGGTATCCCTCGCCGTCATGATCGCCGTTGATAATAAGCAGGTTCTCAAACAGGACTGGACTGCTGGCGAACCCATGAGCGCTGATGAACTCACCGATCGTCGCCAGCCACTTTTGTTCACCTTCAAAGTCATAGGCTACGACCACGATTTGCCCGGGGGTGACCGGTCGCGGCGTACCGACGTTCGGAGCGGGGATTGTGCTCCCATCGACCTTGAGGAAGGTGACATAGACCGTTTCGCCGTCCGTCACCGGCGTGCCGGAGGCGTACGAGTTGAGGGTGTGTTTTGTCTCGACGGGAGCCGTGAAGACCGTTTGTTGCCAGCGAACCTCTCCTCTCAGACGGTCCAGACACAGCAGTTGTCGATCGTTAGTTTCGGGCAGGAACGTGCTCAGAAAGATCCGGTCGCCGGACACAATTGGAGAGGAATGGCCGATCCCCGGGATGGGAACCTTCCAGGCGATGTTCTGACCCGACTCTGCATCCCACTGAGTGGGGATGTCGGTTTCGAAACTCGTTCCATCCCCGCGAGGACCCCGCCAGCGGGGCCAGTCCTCAGCATGGTTGATGGAGACGGACAACAGAAGACACGAAAGCGATAGAACGAATCGTCGTCGCATGGCCATATACGCTGAGGTGAGTGAATCATCCAGTCACTCAGCGTACCGGATGGCGGGCAGCGCCGCCATTATTCGCATCAGCCTTGAATCAATCCGGCTCATCCGTTGCCACTTCGGTTGTCTCCTCGCTGGGCCGATAGGCGGCGGTGTGCATGGTGAGCCGTGAGTCGTCGACTTCGATTCCGGAGACCTGCATGGAGTATGTTCCTGCGACGATGGCCGTCGAACGACTGGTCGTCGAGGCAGTCCCGTCGAAGTTCAGGCGGATCTTTGTGTCGTCGGGGTAGGTGATCTCCAAGGCGACTTCGGTCGAACCGTCCGGGGCCAGTGGTGTTCCCCAGTCTTGTGGAGCTGGGAACCGGAGTTGGTGAGCCTGGTGGCCGTATTGCACATCCGCCTGGGCGATCGTTTTGCCGTTGCTGATCAACTTGGCCTCAGCGAGATTCAATTGCCATGCGGGCGTTGCAGTCAGCAGGAAGTCGTCTGCCCCGAAGGTCATCCGAGCCTGTCCCTGAATCGACTGAGCCACCAGTTGTGTGACATGCGTCGGTGTGTCGTCACCCAACATGGCTGCACAACGAATCACCGCAGACATCGGCAACCCGGCCACAATCTGAGGATCGTCGAGCAGCTTGACGAGTTTCTCTCGCTGGTCGGAGTGATAGTACAACGCGACCTGGAAGACGCGGCTGTGATGACTCTCCAGGCCGATATCGAGGTTGCACAGGATTGCATCCTCGGCTTCGTCGGTCCGATGGTTTCTCTCAAGCACGCGGGCACAGAGCAGGTTGGCCTCCCAGACATCCGTTGACTGCTGCAAAGCTTCCTCTGCGATGGCCACGGCCGTGTCGCTTCCCAGGTAGTCCTCGATGGCCGCGCGATTGGCCAATCCGGTGGCGAGCATGTCATCTCTGCGGAAGTGTCCCCCGCCCAACTCGGCCAGTCTGCGATAGGTCTCTGAAGCGGAGGCCCATTGTCCAAGCGCCTGTTGTGTTCGGGCCAGGTAGTACCAGTAAGGCGGGTATGCCTCCATGAAGGGTTCCATTCGCTTCAGGACCCGCAGCCGCACCTCCGGATTCTGTTCGTTCCTTGCGCGCTCCAGCCGGTCGAGGTCGGTGCCCCGGACGAGCCAGCGATCGGGAATTTGTTTGCTTTGCGTGAGCTTCCAGAAAGTGTCGAGGAACTCGGAAGACTTACGAACGACGTCCGTCATTTCAGTCCGGTCGACCTTCAACAGTTCTCGATCCCGGTCCAGGGTTGTTCGTCGGTAATCCCACCAACTGTCGGCGCCCGTTTTGATCGCAGAGCCCACCTGAGCAGTGGCGACCTGCGTTCCGAACGCCAGGACATCCCACGTCGCCTTCTGAGCAACATTGCGACGATACTGGTCTTTCAGGATGACCCGTTCACGATCAGCGATCTCGACGCCGCTGATTTCGTCCAGCACGCTGGTATACAGCCGAATGACTTCAGGATCTTCGATGCCGTTGAGGTTGAGGTTGTTGAGGATCTTTTCCTGCTCCTGGATCAGGACGTCCTTCGTCGGTGACTTGCGAATCCGATGGAAAGCGGCTCGGCAGTAATTCAACGCGACTGCGGTTTCCAAACGCTCCTGGCGGGGAATTTCGCTGGTCTCCTCAGCCCACGACATCATCGTGAGTGAAAGCAGGGCAAAGAGTGACAGGATGGCTCGATGGCGAAGAGGTTGCATGAGCATGACGTCGGTCTGAATCGAGGTTGGTGACATCGTGATTCCCGAGAGAATCGCACTCTGAAATCGAGTGCCGATGCAGATCTCTGCAAGCGATGTACCGAGCCCCTCGCTGGCAAGACCTGTTGCCATCCTAGCTCAGTGTCCGGTCGTCAAAAGGCCCGATCCTGCGAACGGGGAGTGACGATGCAACTTTTACGTATTGAATATCGGCTTGAGTAAGCTGCGCAAGCCCTAGGCCGGATTTGAGCACTTCTTACAAATCCGGCAGATTCTGCCTGACCGTTTCACAATGCCATCCGCTGCCGCGAAGCGTGTTCCCCAAGCGTGCTGCCACCTATGCAGCACGCTTGTTGGATTGTGGCAACGAGAAGGTGCGCCCACGGTGGGCCATGCCCACTCCCAGGGTCTCACACATGGCGCGGACAACCAGTTCCTGCCGTGCGGCTCCCAGTTCGGGATAGATCGGCAGGGCAATCGTCTCGGCAGACGCACGCTCGGCTTCGGGGAAGTCTCCCTCCTGATAGCGAAGCGACGCAAAACAGTCCTGCAAATGCAGCGGCTGTGGATAGTAGATCGCACAGCCGACTTGACGAGCGCGAAGCCCGTCAATCAATTCATCACGGCGTCCTTCGCGAACTCGGACGACGTACTGGTTGTACACGTGATTGCACCCTGGATCGGCTGACGGCAGGTCGATGTAGTCGGAGAGGCCATGTTCTTCAACCAGATGTTCGTATCGGGCCGCGTTCTCCTGTCGTTGCTGAGTCCAGGTGGTCAGGTGTCGGAGTTTCACGCGAAGCACGGCTGCCTGCAGGGCATCGAGTCGGCTGTTAATCCCGACTTCCACATGCTGATAACGACCCGCATCACCGTGGACACGCAAACGGCGGAGTCGGGTGGTGAGGTCTGCATCATCGGAAGTGATCATCCCGCCATCGCCAGCGCCGCCCAGATTCTTCGTGGGGAAGAAACTGAAACAACCCAGCGTGCCCAGCACGCCTGCATGGCGTCCGTCGAACGTCGCACCAATAGCCTGTGCAGCATCTTCGACAATGGCCAGATTGTGTCGGACGGCCATTCGCCACAACGGTTCCATGTCTGCACAACGGCCAAACAGATGCACCGGCATAATGGCCCGTGTCCGAGGTGACAGTGCGGCTTCAACACCCACCGGGTCCAAGTTGAACGTCGACGGGTCAATATCCACAAAAACGGGCGTCGCACCCGTGCGGGTGATCGAACTGGCGGTCGCGAAGAAAGTGTATGGTGATGTGATGACCTCGTCGCCGGGGCCGATGTTGAGTGCCATCAGCGAGAGGAGCAGGGCGTCGCTGCCGGACGCGCAACCGATGGCATCTCGGGAATCGCAGTAATGTGCCACTTCGCGCTCAAACTCAGCGACTTCGTCACCCATGACAAAGTGCTGGGTCGAAAACACGTGGTCGACCGCCTGGCGAACGTCATCTGCGATGGACTCATACTGCTCGACGAGATCGATCATCGGGACCGGCGTTGTGGCCGGAGTGGCAGCAGAAAGCGGCAGGATTGATTCAGACATGGCAGCGACTCCATTCGCTGGGGACACAGGGGCGACATCAATCGATTGGTGAGAACAGGGGCCGACCTCGTCATGAGGCCTCGCCGCATGTGCCGGAGATTACGCCGGAATCGTCAAACGTGTCAATACGGGGGTGAGCTAACCATTGGCATGTTTTGAACGTCCTCAGGAATGCAAGATGGTCGATGAATGTTACGTCAGTTGTCCTTTGATTGCTGTTGGTTACGGCGTTTTAACGCTTCTGCGATGATGCCTTCCGGGTCATCCTCAAATGCCTGCTTGCAACCGCTGCAACAGACGTAATATGTCTTCCCCTTGTAGGTCACCTCAATGGTTCCTGCGCCGCCGGTCACAATGCACTCCGGCTGACCTCCACCCGGCTTGGCGAGACGCACGCCCGCTCGTGTGTATCCAATTTCAGCGACACGAAAGAACCGCTGCTGACTTGCCTCTTTCTGCTCGTGCAGCACCAGCGTGCGATTCTCATTGAGCAGGGTCAGGGTGATCCGATGAGCGGTTCCCTCCGCATCCGGGGATGTTTCAAGTGTGAGTTTGTCATTCACGAGATCCCCCTGATACTTCCGTGTTTGCTCGTCCGGAGTCGTCATGTCGAGCAGATAGAGCGACGTTTCCGGGTCGAACGTCAGTCTGCCGGTATGCTCGAGTTGGCCGTCCGTCACCTCGTATTGCAGGGCGACTCCGTCATTGGAAAAATCCCAGACCCATTTGCCGGTCTGCTTCCAGGCACCTGCGTTTGATCCTCGACGAGGTTGTCCAATTCCGCGCCACTCACCAATCAGTGAGTTGAACTGTTCCAAACTCTTTTGTGCAGCAGGTTCGTCAGCGATCACCGCGACCGCAGTCAGAATTCCCGCAAAGCAGAAGAGACTCAGGATTCGGTTTTGGTTCACCATGGGGCCTCTATTGGTTGCGAAATCAATGATCGTTTTCACCCGGAGAGGTAAGAGATCAAGACATCCCGAGACACAAGATGTTTCATCAGTTTAGCAAAGGGTCCAACAGACGATGAGAAGAAACGTGCAGGTTCTTATTCATCAATGTGTTAAGGAAAGGGGTTCGAGTTTCGACATTTTGGCACTGATCGTGCGGACAGACGGGCTCACTGGTCTGGCACGAGTCCAACAGGGGGACTGTTGACCGTCATCCGGACCTGGCACCGCTGAACTCTCTCGGAGGTTCTCCATGGCTGTTCGCACATCATTCAGCGACATCGCTCGCACGGGTGGGATTGATCGAGGTCTCGGGTTACTGGTGGCGCTCATTCTGCTGGTCGCAGGAGTCATCTTCGCCGTGTTCGGGATGATCACCTTCAACTCACAGGCCCAAAGTGCAGCCGCCGGATCTCCCACGGTGACAACAGTCAGTGCCGACTTCGGTCTGGTCGACGAATAAGTTCGGGGCGAGGCGTCACTTCCACACGTTCGACGTGCAGGTTCTCGATCTACGCACCCCGAGTGAGCTTCTGGAAGAGCTCGAGCAGTCGCTTCGTGACCGGTCCCGGCTTTCCGTCCCCGATGAGGCGTCCGTCAACAGACACCACCGGTATGACCTCGGCAGCCGTCCCCGTGAGGAAGCATTCATCTGCAACATACACGTCGTGTCGGATGAGCGTCGTCTGCTCAACGGTCGTTCCATCCTGCTCGGCAAGACGGATGACCGCGTTCCGTGTGATCCCCTCAAGAATCCCTGCGTCCGGCGACGGCGTCTTGAGAACGCCGTCCTTGACGATGAAAATGTTATCGCCCGTACACTCTGCGACCTCTCCCTTATGGTTGAGCATGAGTGCTTCGACCTTGCCCTGGTCGGTCCCCTCGATCTTCGCCAGAATGTTGTTGAGATAGTTGAGGGACTTGATGCGTGAACTGAGTGCAGCCGGGTGGTTGCGGATCGTACTCGCGGTCACAAGCTCGAGACCATTCTCGTACAGTTCCGGCGGGTACAGAGTGATGGTGTCTGCGATGATGATGACCTGAGGATCACTCGTGCGGCGGATGTCGAGCCCCAGCGTGCCGGCTCCCCGAGTCACCACGAGTCGCACGTACCCGTCGGTGATGCCGTTGGCCGCCACGGTCTCCTCGACAGCTTTGGTCATCTCCGCTGTCGTCATGGGAATCACCAGTCGGATTGCCAGCGCACTCTCGTAGAGTCGCTGCACGTGCTCATCCAGCAGAAAAACTTTGCCGCCGTAGACACGAATCCCCTCGAAGACTCCGTCGCCGTAAAGCAGCCCATGATCGAAGACGCTGACAACCGCTTGCTCCTTGGGAAGCAGACGACCGTTGATGTACACGTTTCCCGACATGGATGACTCCGCAGAGTACCTGACGAAAAAGCCCGGCCTTTGAGAAAGCCGGGCTCCGACAGGCTGTGTTGAAAAGTTGCCTTAGGCCGCTTCTTCGAGGGTCTGGATGCGTCCTTCAAACAGTCGGACGATCCGTTTCGCCTGATCGGCAATCGCCCCGTCATGCGTGACCATGATGATAGTCAGCTGTTCATCCTCGTTCAAGCTTTTCAAAAGGTCCATGATTTCTGCACCGGTTGAGGCGTCCAGGTTTCCGGTCGGCTCATCCGCCAGAAGCACTTCGGGTTTGGAGATGAGGGCCCGGGCGATGGCGGCCCGTTGCATCTCGCCGCCGGACATCTCGGACGGTCGGTGCTTGGCACGATGGGCGAGACCGACCCTGTTGATGATTTCACCGGCGATCTCCCGGAATTCATGCCGACGCTTGAAGTATTCCCAGGCGGAATGCCGGATCATCAGCGGGGTCAGGACGTTCTCCATCAGCGTGAGTTCGGGGAGCAGATGGTAGAACTGGAACACGAAACCGAAGACGTGGTTTCGCAACTCATCACGTGTCCCCAAAGGAAGGTCGTCGATCCGTTCTCCATTCAGGCGAACCTCACCAATGTCGGGTGAGTCGAGCAGGCCCAGTACGTGCATCATCGTGCTCTTGCCGCAGCCCGACTGACCAACAATCGAGACGAACTCACCTCGTTCAACGGAGACGTCAACGCCACGTAGCACGGGCACCTGGATCTCACCCTTGGTGTACGACTTCGTCAACGCGACGGCCGAGAGGTGAGGTTTCGAGCGATGCTTGGACATGGGAATCGTCTCTCGCGATGAAGAAAGATCGGACATTGCTGAGGCCACTGGAGTTTATGGGAGTTGGGAGGGCGAGGCTCCTGCCGAGCCAAAGGGGGAGGACGCTTGCCTTTTGACGTTACTTCGCCCTCCCGTGTGACGATTACTCATACCGTAAAGCCCGAACAGGATGCAGACGTGCTGCACGTCGTGCCGGAAGTACGCTCGCCAGGACAGCGATCACCATCGCTCCCAAGGCCACCCAGGTGACCATCCAGGGACTGACTTCTGTCGGAATACTCTTGAAGTAGTAGATCGTGTCGTCGAAGACTTTATGGCCCGTCAGCCAGGAGATGGCTTTCTCGATTTCGTTGATGTAGTGCACGAACAGCAGCCCCATGATGACTCCCACACCGCTGCCGACCACACCCAGAGACAGACCATACGTCAGGAAAATCGACATCACCCCATTGGAGGTGGCCCCAAGTGCTTTGAGAATGCCGATGTCCCGTGTCTTCTCGACCACGATCATGTAGAAGATGGCCAGAATGCCGAAACCGGCGACGGCAATGATGAGAAACAGCAGCATATTCAGGATCTTTGATTCAATTTCGACGGCCTGAAGGAGCGGAGCTCGTTTCTGCTCCCAGGTGTAAATGTTGAACAGATGTGCCGGGAACAGATCTGTTGCTGATCGGAGTCGATCGACGACCAATCCTGCGTCGTCGTAATTCTTCAGCTTGATCTTCAACATGGTCACGTCCCCTTGTCCGGAGGAGGGGTCCATCATGCCACGGACCTTTTGGAGTTCCTCGATGGGGCAGAACACAAAGCTCGAGTCGAACTCGCTCATCCCGCTGCGGAACACATCGACCACCGTGGCTGTGAACCGGGCCGGTTCGGGAAGTCCGGTCTTGATGGTGCTGACTTGGACATCCTCTCCTGGACGAACAAGCGGAATCATTTCAGTTTCTTTTGTCTCTTCGTTCTTGTAGGGAAATGCAATCAGATTCTGACCAACGTAAAGCCGAGCCGGGAAAGGTTCATCCGGGTCGCGCACCTTGATCGGAGCACTGCCGAACAGATCACTGGCTGGTTGTCCTCCTGTCGGGTCAAAAGTAGACGCTGTTGCGGCTTGCCCGGGTTGAGCGTCCGGGGTCAACTCGGTCGTCCGAATCGGCTCATCATGGCCGAACGGGTCTGGCTCGGAATAAGCCACAGGGGCAGCCTCGGAGGCAGGGGCCTCATAGAACGGCTGCTCAGGCTGAGTCTCGCCATAGACCATTTCCTTCCACCGCCGGTTGTAGAGCCAGTCCTTGCGGTGCTCCTTGGCGTTTTCGCTCAGTTCCCAGTTAAGAAGTGAGTCCACAGGGAACAGGGGAGGGGCGATCACATGACCTTCATCGTCAGTCTCGGGTTGTCGACCGATGAGATGTTGGCGGATGGGACTGACGGCATCCTGTTGTGAGGGATCGATGCCGATGATCGTCACCGGGCAGTGGGCATACTCATCGCTGTGCATCCCTTCGCTCAACTTGAAGCTCAGCATGCCATAAATCTCAACCGTCGGTGCGACCGCGTCGACATACTCGCCCGCGACATCCCAGACGTGCTGGACCAGTTCCTCGGGATTGCTCGCACCGTCCGTGCTGCGGCTCTCGATGACCACATCGGAGATCAGACTGTGCAACCGGTCCCGCATCTCGTAGCGGAAGCCCGTCATCACACTGTTGACCACGATCAGCGTGGCGACGCCGAGCATCACACTGATGATGCTGGCCAAAGCAATAAACCGCGTCCGCAGATAACGGCTCGAAAGAAGCAGCTTGTACATGTTGGCATCCTTGCCTGTGTCATGCGGGCATTGCCCGTTGGTCAATTATCTTTTGAATTGTCGCCTGCTGTTGAACCCTCTGGTCTCAGCAACGGGAAGAAGATCACATCACGGATTGAACGGCTGTTGGTCAGGAGCATGACGAGGCGGTCTATTCCGATACCGAGGCCGCCGGCGGGGGGCATGCCGACCTTGAGGGCCTGGATGAAGTCCGTGTCCATCTTGGCCATCGAGTCTTCTTCCGACTGCCCCTCCAGCTGCGTGCGGAACAACTCTTCCTGAAGGTGCGGGTCGTTGAGTTCGGTGTAGGCGTTCGCCAGTTCCATTCCGTTGACGAACAACTCAAACCGCTCAGCGATATCGGGGTTGTCCTGCTTGCGCTTGGTGAGCGGGCAGATCGAGGCGGGATAGTCAATCACAAATACCGGCCCCACGAGGTTGTCCTCCACACACACCTCGAACACTTCGCTGACGACGATGTCCGGATGAACATGCCCCGCGTCCATGTCGGCAATGAACTCGGCTTTGATCTCACCCGTCTGGGCAAGTTCCCGCGCCTTTGCCTGCACAGCGTTTGCATCGGTCATCTCACAGCCCACATGCTCAGCAAACAGTTCAGCGTATGTCTTGCGAGGCCACGGCGGGGTGAAGTCGATCTCCGTTTCACCCCACGGCACGACAAGGCGAGCGGGGGACGTGAGTCCCCCGATGGGTGGAGCGTTTTCTGAGATATCATCTGTTGAAGTCTTGGGCGACTCTGAGCCATCGGACGTATCAAGGGATTGACATCCCCCGCTCGCCAGGACACACCGCACTGCGTCACACACCACCGCCTCGGTCAGGTCCATCATCGACCGATAGTCGCCGTACGCCTGGTACGCCTCCAGCATCGTGAACTCGGGGTTGTGTGTGGCGTCGATGCCTTCGTTGCGGAAGACGCGGCTCATTTCGTAGACCCGCTCGATGCCGCCGACCATCAGCCGTTTGAGGTGCAACTCGAGCGCGATCCGCATGTAGAGCGGGATGTCGAGGGCGTTGTGATGTGTCAGAAACGGACGGGCAGCTGCCCCACCAGCGATCGCGTGCAGCACGGGTGTCTCGACGGCGATGAAGCCGCGCTTGGCGAGCGTGTTCCGCACGGAGTCGAGGATCTTCGAGCGGAGCAGCAGCTTGTCGCGGACGCCTTCCGTGTAGATCAGGTCCAACTCACGATGTCGGAGCAGTGTCTCGACATCGGTGACGCCGTGATGCTTCTCCGGCGGCTGGGTGAACGACTTGCAGAGGATGGTCAACTCTGAGACGAAGATCGATACTTCGCCCGACTCGGTGCGGCGCAGATGGCCGTCGATGCCGATGAGGTCGCCCAGATCGAGGGCTCCCATGAGTTCCCACTGGTGGTCGGAGAGGTCAGCACGGGAGAAAAGGAGTTGAATCTTCCCCGTTGCATCTTCGATATCAATGAAGCGGAGCTTCCCCGCCTTGCGGCGGAGCATGATCCGTCCGGCAACACGGACCGCTTCACCGTTGATGCCGCTTTCGGTCGGGCACAGCGGCCGAACAGCCGCAATGGACCTGTGATCGTCGAACCGCTGGCCAAAGGGATCGTGGCCCAGCTCGACAATTTTCTCTGCCTTCTGCAGGCGTGCCGCCTCAAAGCGGTCTGGTTTCTTGTTTTGGGTCATCAGCCCGATGAATTACGTCGGAACGAGCCGTCCGCGCGAACCGCGGATGGCATGCGGGAGGGGGATCATGTCGCACAAGCCTCGTCAGGTCAACGTCAAAGCGGGGGACACTGGCAAGTGACGGCGAGTTCGCCTCACAATCTTTGCCAGCTCACTTCCAATACTTCTGAGTCACGAACCAGGTGACGGCCCCGGCAATCGGAAGCATGAGCAGAAGGTTGATTGCTAATCCGGGAATGGGCAACCCGGCAGCCATCAAGGGAGCGACGGACTTGAGGATCTGAGGCAGCATCGGGACGATGATTCCCCAGCAGATCATCAGCATCCCGTACTGTTTACGTTGCGCCTGTTCCTCGACAGACAGGTCCTCGAATCGTTGCCTTGCCGCGGTCACTTTCTTTTTGACAGCCGGTTTCTCCGTCTTGGCGGCTTTGGCTTTCTTGGCTTTCCCTTTCGGAGCCTCGACCTGTTTGACGACGGCTTCGTCTCGCATGCCGGGGGCGTAGTGCTGAGCGATTGCCTGGTTGATTGAGCGTGGCGTGGCGATGACGGCTCGGACAGGCACTCCATAGCGGAGGCGGAGTTCGTCCTCCAGCTGATGTTCAGGAGCGTCCACGCAGGCGATCAGGAGGGTCCCCTCATCGACGAACAGCGGCAAAAATGTGTGCTTTTTGACCAGTGCACGCGGGACCGCATCAAGTGCTTCATCCTCCGGGAGCATGTCTTCGAGTTCGACATAGGAGAGACCGAGGTGCTTGGAGAGTGCCTTGGCAGCTGTCGTGTGATTGACGAGTTTCATCTGGATGACGGCATCCCGTTCCGACAGACCGCGTGCAGAGGCAAAACTCTCGACCTCTCGCTTCTGCTCACGGGAGAGTTGCCCATCGGAAATGAGAATGTCGAGAAACGGCAGGCGACCATGCGCATCTGTCTCAACCTCGAACTCACGGCCGAGACTTTCATCATAGTCCCGTTTGCGGTCGGGGTCCGTCAGGCAGAGCATGGCCTTCGCTAGCTCGTTCAACAGTTCCTGTGATTGAACGGAATACTGACCGGTTGCGTACTTGCGGACGTGGTTGTTGAGCTTCTTGTAGTGCGCCTGAATGCGGTCGACGTCGTCATCGAACATCGCCACGCGCAAGAGCTGATAGTGATCGGGCGGTCGCTCGACGGACTCCGGGATACCGAGCCAGTCCTTGTAGACATCGATAGGCATAGGTGAATTGATCAGTTGGCTGGATGATCAGTTGATGAGAAGACGCCGTTGATCCAGACGACCAGCGACCAGCTAAACTAATCATCCAATGATCTGATCAACGAATCAACTATTCGACCGTGTAGCCTTGTGCCAGTTTTTCAAACGACTTGACACCGTCGACGTCGAGGCCCTGTTCGCGAAGGATCTCGATGTGAGCCGCTTTGTTGGCGGTGAGTTCTTTCGCCTCAGCACTGATGCGACCGTTCTTGTCGTATTCGTAAGTGATCTCGACGGGCGATCCGGCCGGAAGGTTGGCCGGCAAATCGTAGATGCGAAAGTCGCCGATGGTGGTGCAGGCATCAGGGTCCGTCGCATCTCCCTCCAGTACACAGACATGGACCCGCTGTTGATTGGGAGAGTTGGTAACGAAGCGCTGCGACACCTTGTAGGGCAATCCCGTGTTCTTCGGGATCATGATGTGGTTGATCTTTCGCTGTCGATCGTTGGGGTCAGAAATCTTGATCCCCAGCGAGTGTGAATTGACGTCGACGGTGCTGACGGATTGAAGTCGCTTGATGACGCTCTTGGTCATCTTGTTGTCGAGGCCTGCCTCTTTGGCTTGAAGGATGGCCGCGTGAATGGCTGCCCCCTGGGCGACGGCCTCTTCCGGGACGACCTTGCGTGTTGGTTCGTTACCGGTTACGCCACGCAGCATCGATTCCACGACCGGCATGTACGTCGAGCCACCGACGAGGATCACGTCATCAAATTCGCCCGGGTTGACGCCCGCCTGTTGCATTACGAGTTCCGTCGTGTCTCTCGTGCGCTGCATCAGGTCGCTGGTCATCCGCTCGAAATCACCCCGCGAGATGGAAACGGTCAGTGAATTCCCCTTGTAATAGACCCGGACCGGGGACTGGGCAGATTCGGAGAGGCTGCGTTTGGCAGCTTCGCAGTCCTGGGTCATCGTCATCATGGTTTCCGGGTCTTCCCGCGGATCGTCTCCGAACTTCTTCTCGAATTGTTCGGCGACGTGGTCGACCAGCCTTCGGCTCCAGTCGAGGCCGCCGAGCATGACGTCACCATCGGTCGCAAGAACACGGAACGACGTGGGCGTGTAACGCACGACGGTCACGTCGAAAGTTCCGCCGCCGAGGTCGTACACGAGAATGGTTTTTTCGACGTTGCCCAGGTCGATCCGACCCAACTCACCCATCTGCCAGGCGTAGGAGAGCGTGGCTGCGGTCGGCTCGTTGATGATGTCGATCACGTTCAGCCCGGCGATCTGCCCGGCATCCTGAGTTGCCTTACGCCGGACATCGTTGAAGTAGTAGGGGACAGTGATGACAGCATTCGCGATTTTCCCCACATGGGCTTCGGCATCCTGCTTCATCTTTTTGAGGATCAGGGCCGAGATGAACTCCGGGGTCAGCTTCTTCTCCTGGAAGACAACATAGAAGTCTTTGTTGCCCATCTGTCGTTTGATGGCTTCGACGATATTCTTGGGGTTTTCCATCGCCATCCGCTCGATGGTGGGCCCGACGATCACATGACCGTCGTCGCCGAACAGGACCACAGAAGGCGTGATCGTGCGACCGTCGGAGTTTTTCAAGGAAATGGGGACGCCCTCTTCGTTGAGCTGCGCGATCGCGGAGTAGGTCGTACCCAAATCAATGCCGACAGTCTGGCCTTCCAGAAATTCCATGGAAACTCACCCTTGAATTGATCGTCTTGTGAACAGACCGAGCAGCCTCACCGGACGACACGGGCCGGGCCTGTAGAAGTATCCACTGAACTGTGGAGAATCCCCATTCTGTCAATGGCCTCCGCGAGTTGCAAGCGCCTGCACGTCAACGATCCTGTGATACAGGACGGAAATTGCTTCGTCAGGCGCGGGACAGCCGATCACTCATTGGCAGCCTGAGGAGTTTCGGTATCGGTGACGGCGGCTGTGGAGACCGGCAACGGGGCGACCTGAGTCCATGAGGCACTCTTCGAATCTCCGGCAGATCGCCACTCCCAGGTGGTTCCCGGGGGGAGAGGAATCATGTCGAACTGCCAGTCGAGGTGTGGACGGAGCGCCAGTTCGGTCCCTGTTCGATACGTGCTGACATCACCGGGGACCAGCGTTCGAACTTTGCTCCATCGACTGTCCGGACCTCGAACCAGATAGCTGATTGTCTCGTCACTCGCATTTCTGATCGTCGTCGTTGCTGGAAGAAAATGCGCTGACAGAGACAATCCGGACCAGTCCATTTGAGTCAGCGTCATCCGGGTTTCGCCGACCGCAATCGTTGGAATGTCCACGACATCCTGTGTTTGCGAAGCGGCCCAGCGTCGCCAGCCCTGTTCGAAGAGGCTGGCCAGTTCGGCTGCGTTGATCTCCTCGTTTCCTTCGGATGGGTTGACGATCGCAGTGACCTGTGTGTCCGTCCCCCAGGAGAATCGGAGCCCGGGATCCTTGCCCGTATTACCAGTCACCGCGAGTGTTGCTGGCTGTTGCACGTGCAACGAGGCATCAAGAACATGCAGCGGAACCACCGGTGAAGATGTAGACTCATCGCTACTCGATGAAGGTGGGATGACTGACAGTTGCAAGGACATCTGAGGCACAGCGATCATCAACTCAGTTTGTTCGCCTTCACCCGAGATCGGTATATCGTTTGGTCTCAGGTGAATAGGGGCTTCCAGACGCAACCGGGCCCAGACTTCTGAATCCGTCGGAAAGCGAGCCAGGCCCGGAATGGCCCTGGAGAGTTTCGACAGGTCAGCCAATTCGTGAAAAGGACGACCGGGGATGTCGGAAGTGTAGATCTGCGCATCGGACGTGCCGGCAATCAATGAGGAGAGATGATCGAGCACGTCAACCGCCACGCTTGCTCGCAGGTCGGTTGATTTTTCGATCTCGTATGCGGGTGGAGCAGAGGCCTGCACGATCTGCAGCGGGTTTTGCTGAACTGGATTGATCGGGGCCAAGGCAACGCTGAGCGTCAGCGAGACGCCAGTGTCGTCGGTTGAGACCGATTCCGGATGAATCTGCATATTGGGGGGATAGACAGACAGCGGCCAAAGTGCTTTGACCATCTCTGCCAATGGATCAAAGTTCACATCGGCTGCGAGTTGCTCAAGCAGGCTGGGGATCGCAGACAGGACCTCCTCTTCGATCAGCTCTTTACGCACATAGACTCCCCCCACGACAGCAGTCTCGACTTCACGTTCTGTCAGCCAGTCTCCCTGGAGCTGGATCGACTCCGGACTGCTCACGTACCAGTTGTTGTCGGGGATTTTGAATGACGATCTCAGCAGCTTCAGGCTCAGTTGTTGCCCGACAACTGCAGGCCGGATTTCGACGCGAAGCCAGACAGGTTCGCGGTGCCCGATCACAATTTCTGCCGGTCCTGCCTGAAAGCCGACTTCGCCATCCGTCACCTCGATGTGGGCAATCTGCATTTTGAAATTCCGCACAGCAAACTCGGCTTGCAAGCGATCAGGACCTCGCGGATGGAGCATCGATCGATCTAATGACCCTGTGAATGTGAGTCCGGAGAACGAGACATCGAATGTCCGGTCATCCATTTCCAGTTGGTCAGACACGTCTTCCAGTTCGCCGGTGATGCCGCCTCGCTCGTCGACCAGGGCCGGGATGCCGTGTGCCAGGGTTGTCATAGCGTCCACACCCAGACGAAGTGCGATGGCTTTCTCAATGATCATCGCAGGCACGAACGGGGGCGGAGTGACCGCTGTGATCGACTGAGTACGATCCTCCGGAAGTGTGAATGTTTCAAGATCCGGGAGTTGATGATCGGAGGAGAGCATCCAGTTGAGGACAACATCGCTGTCATACACCCGACGCCAAACGTCGTGTGCAGCATCAGCGACCTCGGTGAACGCAGCCTGTCCCCCGGCGTCTCTCACGGCCGCTGTCATCGACCGTCCCTCGGACACAGGAACGAGTTCATCCTGCGTGCCATGAAAGGCCCAGAGGTTCAGATGAGTCAACTGGGGGGCCGTATTGGTGTCACCCCCGCCTGCTATGGGGACCACAGCTGACCATTTTGTCGGCTCAGAGGCTGCCAGAAGCCAGGTTCCATACCCTCCCATCGACCAGCCCGTGAGGACGCGACGTTTGGGGTCAACCGGGTATTGAGCTTCGACCTCATCCAGAATGGCCAATGCCCGATGACCATCCGGCGCGTCTGCAGACCATGTTTGCAGGATCGGTCGATCGAGCCCCACTGCCTGCGGAAACACCACAACTGCGGGAAATGTGTCGGCACGCATTTTCACGAGCGGTCCGAGGCCAGCCTCCAGTTGCCGATGCCCGTCAGTTCCGCGTTCGCCCGCTCCGTGCAGGAAGAGAATGACCGGCCATCCCTGCTGGGGCGGTTGGCCCTGAGGGACGAATACGACGAACGGGTGTTCACCGGTCTCATCCGAATAGATGCGGTTCACGAATCCGCGCTGTTCGGGAGGTGCATCGTTGGCGATGGCGGAGGTCGCCGACAGAATGATCAGCAAGTTCGCTAACATCCGCGCCACGTGATTGACCCTCCCAGCGTGATCTCGGCATGCACTTCGGTGCATCTCACCAAGATCGATCGTGTTCTTTCGGTTGTGTTGATCCGCAGACGACGGCTTTCTGGGACAAGACCCCGATTGCCGCCACTCACGATTATAGGTCACATCATCCCGCGACGTTGAAGTTCCGCGATGACTCCCTGCACGATGCGGTTGACGTCATCGGGGTGTTGACCATTGGCAACATTCGCGTTGGTGATCGAACGGACTGCGTCCATCGTCCTCGGGAAGGAGTCCGGAGAGCATCCCCGGACAGGCTGATCTGCAAATCCATGGGCAGACAGCAGACATTGAAGCGTATTCGACAGGGTCGAGAGGTCAGTTTGCTGCTCGGGAGACAGCGGTTGTCGCCCCCGTCCCATGGTGAAGCCTCTCAAGTCGGCCGCTGCCCGAAACCCATCCGGGAACTCCGCCTGATACAACATGGCGTCGAAGAGCGTGACCAAGTCGTATTGGATCTGACGGGCCTCGTCCAGCTGTCCGTTCAGCGTGAGATCGTAGAGCCGTCGGGTGAGTTCCGGGACGACCCCACTTGACGCGTTCGTTCCGCCGTCACAGCCGATCAACAGCAGAGGCATCAGGGCGGCATCCCAACCGGTGAGGAAACTGAAGTCCGGACGATTCGGACGGACCGCCGTGATCATGCGAATCATGTGCGGGATGTCTCCCGAGGAATCCTTGATGGCGATGATCCTCTCGAAGTTGTCGCTGAGCCGCTGGACCGTGGGGACATCGATCGGACTCGCAAACATGGGGATGTTGTACAGAGTCACATCGACTGGCGTGTTGCGACCGATTTCCGCGAAGTAGGCGTACACTGAGGCCGGACTCAGCTTGTAATAGAAGGGGGCCACGATCGCGACCGCCCGGACCCCCAGCGAGGCGTAGTGCTCACAAGCTCGCAGGGTCTCCTTGACGTTCGCCTCGGCTGCTCCCGCCAGGATGGGCACCCGCCCGCGCGTCTGGTCGACCATGATCTCGACGATCCGCCGCCGCTCCTCGACCGTAAAACGAGTGAACTCACCGGTCGACCCATTGGGGTAAAGCCCGTGCACACCACGTTCGATCAGCCAGTCCACGTAACGGCGTAATTCCGGTTCGTTGATCTGGCCGTCACTAGTAAGCGGGACGAGATTGGGGGTAAAGATGCCGGCAAGGCGAGAGTTCGAGGTCATGAGTGGTCGTGAATCTGAACGGTGAGCGTTGAATGAAAAGCCCATGCTAGACGACTCACGGGACTCTCGCCAATGACAGAATCCTTGCGTCGTCCTGAAGAGGGCTGTAGCCTGCATTGCTCCTCGCAAATCGTTCCCACCCCGGATGACTCACAGGCCAGACAATGTCCGACACCCCAGCCAATGACTCTTCTCCCGTGGATGCTTCTACTCAGGTTGAGCGGGATCGGGCTCTGATCAATGAGGCGAGGCAACAGGGGATTGGTTCGTTGTTCTGGGCGTTTACGAGGTTGTCCGGACCGGGGTGGTTACAGTCGGCAATCACTCTCGGCGGCGGGTCACTGGCGGGTAGCCTGTACCTCGGCGTGCTCGCAGGATTCGGTCTGATGTGGTTGCAGCCATTGGCCATGATCCTTGGTGTGATCATGCTCTCAGCCATCGCCTATGTCACACTTTCGACGGGGGATCGGCCATTTCAGGCCATTAACAAGCACGTGAATCCCGTTCTCGGCTGGGCATGGGCCATTGCTACATTGATGGCCAACATGGTCTGGTGCATGCCCCAGTTTTCACTGGGGGCAGCTGCTCTCAAACAGAACCTCTCGCCAGGAGGTATTGGGGCGATGGACCCGACGTCTGCCAACTGGGTCTGTGTGGCCATCCTGTTCGGCATCGCGGGAGTGGTCGTCTGGTTCTACGACTCGGGCGGATGGGGGATCAAATTGTTTGAACTCATCCTCAAGGCGATGGTCGGCTTCGTGGTCATTTGCTTCTTCGGTGTGGTCGCGAAGATGACTGTCACTTCACCTGGTCTGGACTGGGGCGCCATTCTCAAAGGCTTCATCCCTGATTTCAGTCTGCTGACGGAACCTTCACCGGCATTTGCCGAGACTCTCGCACAAACAGGAGAATACGCCGACTATTGGCAAAACCTGATCGTCACTGACCAGCAAAAAGTGATGATCACGGCTGCCGCGACTGCGGTCGGCATCAACATGACGTTCCTGCTTCCCTATTCGATGTTGCAGAAGGGCTGGGACCGCGACTTCCGGGGCTTGGCCATCTTCGATCTGGCAACCGGACTGTTCATCCCGTTCATGCTGGCGACGAGTTGCGTCGTGCTCGCAGCAGCCAATCAGTTTCATGCAAAGCCTGAGCCGGGTTTTGTTGATACCGACGTCAAGCCTGCTGGCAACCTCGTTGGTGGGTACAACGCATTGCTTGACGGTCGAATCCGTGCTCAATGGAAAGCTGAGATCAAGATTGGTGACAGGGATTTCAGCACTCTCGACGAAGAGAAAAAGCAGGAATTTCGTGATGCCCTTCCCATCGGTGATCGTACGATGGCGGCGATGATCGTGAAACGGGATGCTTTCAACCTGGCCAGCTCTCTCGAGAGACTCGTCGGTGCAGGGACAGCTCAATACGTCTTCGGCCTGGGTGTGCTCGGGATGGCAGTCTCGACGATCATCATCCTGATGCTGATCAACGGTTTCGTAATCTGTGAAATGCTCGGGCTCCCGTCGACGGGGCCTGTGCATCGCGTGGGCTGTTATCTTGCCGGAGTGTCTGGGGCGCTGGGCCCGTTCATCTGGTCGAAGGCTGGGTTCTGGCTGGCCGTACCGACGAGCATGTTCGGAATGTGCCTGCTGCCGATTGCCTATTTTGCTTTCCTGTTCATGATGAACTCGAAGAGTCTGCTCGGCAACGCGATGCCAACCGGCGGCAAGCGGTTGTGGTGGAACATCCTGATGCTCATTGCCACCGGCATGGCCACTTTCGGCGCCTATTGGAGCATCAGAACGAGCGCCTATCCCATCTACGGCTACACCGCGATGGGCATCCTCATTGCCCTCGCCATTATCGTGCAGATTGGACGACGAAGGTAGGAAACTCACGAGCAATTGAGTGATCGAGGCATTCAGGGAGGAGAGTCCACGACGGACATCAAATCCTGTGGCGGCGCTTTGTCTTCTGTGCATAGGTGCACTAAAGGGGGTGGTGCTTCCTGAAGAAATCGAACCGGATACTGAGGGAAAACTGCCTATCACCCGTTTCAGCAGATTCTGCCGGTTGCAACTTGAGCGAAAATGCTCGTCTTGACCGAATCTGCCGGATGTGCAGAATACCGCTTCCTCGGTCATGGAACGGCCGAGGCGATCCCATAATCAACCTCTCTAGTCCGTTCGGGCACATCCACAGGCCGGTGATGCGACTGCGTCACAGGCCGACGAACCGGCAAGCAAAGGAGTGCGAAGGCCGTGAAGAAGATCATCGTAGGTACTATGGCTGTCGCCATGTTGGCGAGTCTGTTCGTCGTCTCTCAGACCATTCAAGGCCAGGAGGGCGGAGCCAAGTCCGGTCCGCATCAGGTCGGCCTGATCGACATGGCTGAAGTCTTCAAAGACTATGAAAAGTTCAAGAACCTCCGCGAAGAACTGCAGGCGGAGATCGAGCAGAGCGATGCTCAGGCCAAGGGCAAGCTCGAGCAGATGAAGAACCTCCAGCAGCAGATCACCAGCGGACAGCTCAAGCAGGACAGCCCGGAATACCAGAACATCGAGAAGCAGCTCCTCACCATGAAGGGCGAACTCGAAAGCTTCCGTCAGGTCCAGCAGCGTGAGTTCCTCCGCAAGGAATCGGAAATCTACAAGCAGGTCTACCTGGAAGTTCAGGACGCTGTCAACAAGTACGCTCAGCACTACAACCTCACGCTAATCATGCGGTTTAACCGGAACAAGGTTGAAGAAGCTGAGAATCCCCAGGAAGTCATTCAGAGCATGAACCGTCAGGTGGTCTTCCATCGTGCCAGTGATGACATCACCGACCCGGTGCTCGGATATCTCAACCGTCAGTACAACAGCCAGGCTGCTCGCTGACCGACACTGATTCTTGACGGACAATCGCACGCACGGACAAGTCTCGCACTTGTCCGTGCGTTCAGTTGATTTTCGGCTGATTGGTTGACTGGATGATCAGTCGACTGGTCAGCTCATCAACTCATCATCTGATCAACCATTCAACGATGAGACGACAGCGGACCATTGCACGTGAAGCAACCGTGACAGGAATTGGCCTGTTTCGCGGGAATGACGTGAAACTGCGGCTGTTGCCGGCTGCGGAGGACCACGGCATCGCGTTTCAGCGGACGGATGTCGTCGGTGCGGCAGTGATCCCCGCGATCATCGACTACGCAGTCAAGCAGCCCCGACGAACTGCGATCGCTCACGCGGGCGTGCGGGTCGAGACAATCGAGCATTTGATGGCTGCTCTGGCCGGGCTGCAGGTCGATAACTGCCTCGTGCAGCTCAATGCTCCCGAACCACCGGCAGGCGACGGTTCCGCTCAGCTGTTTGCTGATGCTATTTTGGAAGCCGGGATCGTTGAGCAGTCGGCCATTCGTCCTTGCCTCACGGTTACCAACAAGGCAACAGTCTTCTCACTGGACCGGCCCGAAGACATTCAGGCGGTTCCCTCGAACAATGGTCAATACACGCTGACCTACGACCTCGTCTACGGTCATCCCCACATCCCGCCACAGACAGCGACGGTCGACGTCACGCCTCAGTCGTTCCTGGATGCGATCTCCTTTGCCCGCACGTTCGTGCTTGAGGAAGAGGTCGAGGCACTGCGGGCTCAAGGCTTTGGGTTGCGGATGACAACACAGAATCTTCTGGTATTCGGGCCGCATGGTCCGGTCGACAATGCCATGCACACCCCTGACGAGTGTGCCAGGCACAAACTGCTGGACTGCCTCGGGGATCTGGCCCTCATCGGTTGCGACCTTCGAGGCGACATCCATGCCCGTCGCAGCGGACATCACCACAACCGGGAACTCGTCCGCGATCTGCTGGTGACTCATCCACACATGAGGTCTGTCATTCATAAACACAACCGAGCCCTGGAAATGCCGTTGGCTCAAAACGTGCCGCGACGTATGGTTTCCTGACAATCTTTTCAATCTTCTTTCTTGCAACAAGGACGTTGCCATGACCGCCCGCATTTCTCCTCTTTCGGACATCGCCCCGGGCGCTCGCATCGGCGACGACGTGACGATTGGCCCCTTCTGTGTCGTCGGGCCGGATGTCACCATCGGCGACGGCTGCCGTCTTGACAGTCACGTCAGCATCACCGGTCGCACAACCATCGGTTGCAACAATCGCTTCTGGCCCGGATGCGTCATCGGTGGTGAGCCACAGGACAAGTCCTATCACGATGGCGATACCACGGTGATCATTGGTGATAACAATCAGTTTCGCGAAGGTGTGACTGTCAATCGTGGGGCTGACAAGGAAGACGGCTGCACCCGGGTCGACAACCGCAATCTGATCATGGCGAACGCACACGTGGCTCATAACTGCCATGTGTTCAGCGACACGATCCTTGTGAACGGCGTGCTCCTTGGTGGCCATGTTCACGTCCACGACAAGGCGATCATCTCCGGCAACACGTGCGTGCATCACTTCTCGACGATCGGCACGCTCGCCTTTGTCAGCGGAGGGTGCCGCGTTCCGCACGATATCCCCCCCTACATGCTGGCTGCCGGCAGCGACAACCCGCACATCCATACCCTCAACCTCGTTGGACTCCGCCGGTCGGGTATGTCCAACTCGACGATCGACCACATCAAACGGGCCTTTCGCCTGCTGTTCCGTGAGCACAAGGCTCTCGACAAAGTCTGGGATTACTTCCATACGGAACTTGATGGCGTTCTGCCTCTGGAACTGATGGTGCTGCTGAACTTCATTGAGACACAACGGAAAGGCAAGATGGGCCGCGGACGTGAAGCCGTGCGTACTGCAGCAACTACGGATGCCAAGGCTGATGCTGCCTGATGATCTTGAGAGACAGGAGTCGAAGTGAAATGAAGAAACCGATTCGCTATGCCGTGATCGGTGCCGGTGCTCTTGGCCGGCATCACGCTCGCATTGCCGCCGGCCTCGACGGTGTTGAACTCGTGGCCGTCGCGGAACCGAACGCTCAGCAGGGTCAAGCCGTGGCCTGCGACAACGACTCACGCTGGGTCGCTGACTATCGTGAGATTCTGGACGCAATCGATGCAGCTTCGATTGTCGTACCGACGTCACAGCACCGCCGGATCACCGAAGAGTGCATCACACACGGTGTGCCGGTCCTCGTGGAGAAGCCTCTGGCCGGGAATGTTGAGGACGGTCGCGCGATCGTCCGAGCGGCCGCAGGGCAGGGGACCATCCTGCAGGTCGGCCACATCGAACGGTTCAATCCCGCATTCCAGGAAGCTCTGAAACGGGTGCAATCGCCCAAATACATCCGTGCGGAGCGGTTCAGTCCCTACGCGTTTCGGTCGATGGACATCAGTGCCGTGCACGATCTGATGATTCATGACCTTGATCTCGTGCTGACAATGGCCGCCTCACCAGTGACGCATGTCGAAGCGTTTGGCATCTGCGTCATGGGGGGACACGCGGACATCGTGCAGGCACGACTCAAATTTGCCAATGGATGTATCGCTGACCTCTCAGCCAACCGAGTGAATCCCGGTTTTCGACGTTGCATCCAGTCTTGGTCTGCCTCCGGTTGCGTCACGGCTGACCTGCACAATCGCGAGGTCAAACATTATCGGCCCACTGACAAACTGTTGAATGGTCCCACTCCGCATGCACTAGCTCAAATGCCCGGTGCGGATATTCCTCAACTGAAGGAAGCCGTCTTCGGTGAATATATCGAGACAGAACAGCCGCAGATCGCCGAGTGTGATCAGCTCACAGCTGAGATTGGTCACTTCGTCGAGTGCATTCGCAACGACTCGCAGCCACTCGTTGACGGACAGGCCGGACTGGCCGCGCTGGAAGTCGCCGATCAGGTTTTAGCATCGGTGAACGCTCACTCTTGGAGCGGAAACGTCGCCGGGCCGATCGGTCCGCACTTCCATGATGTTCACACGCAAAGACACGTTGCCTGATGTCTACTGGAGCCGCACAGCATAGAGCACGCGGTGCGCCCACTGGAGTTGGTCCGCAGGAAAGACTTGCATCTGGTATCGCTCGTTGACGGGCACAAGGACGACCTCGCTCCCCCGGCGCTGGAAGAGCTTGCAGTTCACGCCGATTTGCCCTTGCTGTCTGGCGACACACGGATGGCCCGGCGTTGCAGGTTCGTCTGCTGAGGTGATGACAATGTCCCCGTCCTCATAACGGGGAGACATGCTGTCACCGTCAATCCGCCACGCCACGGCCTGTGGATGCTGTTCGCGGATGTCTGTCCCGGAGAGGAATTCAAGAAAGCCGTCGTCGTTAGGACGGGACAGTTGAACCAGTGCAATCTGCGAGGTGGAGGTCGATCCGACCGTCTTCAGGGAAGCAGCCCGGGCGACAGACTTTTGTCGAACATCTTCAATCAATGGTTCCAGACGCGCGTCAGCCTCGCGACCGTCAGACGAGGTCTCCAACTCCTCCCAGAAACGTGCCATGCCCGCTGCGGTCGATCCCACAAGGGGAATCAGGTTGTCGGTCGGGAATGATTGAGTTGCCAGGTGCAACGGAGCGTGCTCCGGTTGGGAGAGCAGGTCGATGAGACTTTCCAGATGGTCGGCCGCATCCGGGCGACGGCTGAGCAGACTCCTGACCCGCTGCACGATTGCCGCAGTCCGTGGTGGGTCAGATGACGGACTCTCATCGCGGGGGCCCTCACCAGTCAGCAGCCACTCGATCCTGGTTCCGGTGACCTTGGCCGCCCGCAACAAAAGGTCAGCCGGAGGCACCCGATCCCGCTCATAGCGATCGTACGTGCTCGGACCGATTCCCAAGTCTCTGGCAAATTGAGACTTACCACGCTTTCCGTAATTCAGCTCGCGAATGAATGCGAGCCGTTCCGGGATCTGCTGGCCAATAGTATCCACAAATGCGTAAATCTGTTGACTTGTTGACGCAAATGGGTGAGTATATGTCTGAGTTCAACAGGATAGCGACTCCCCAGCCAGAGCGATACTGATGATCACCAAACAGCCAAAAAGTCGCTCCTCAAAGCAGACTCAACGCGTCGATGCGAGCGCCTCCCTGGCGACGATTCTCAAGGATCTGGAAGGACTCCAGCAGTTACACCAGTTCCAGTCGACGCTGATCCAGGAAGCCATCAAACAGATCAAACGATTGGACTCCAGGTGACCGGTCTACCCCTTTAACTCGGAGATCGCTTTTGCCACGTCGTCGACGTGTCCAGCGACTTTGACCTTTGGCCAGACGGCTGCCACCTTGCCCTGCTTGTCGATGAGGAACGTCGCCCGCTGAATGCCCATGTAGGTCTTGCCGTAGTTCTTCTTCTCGGCCCAGACTCCGTACTTCTCACAGATGGCATGATCCTCATCGGAGAGCAGGGGGAACGGCAACTCAAACTTGGCTGCGAACTTTTCATGCGAAGCGATGCTGTCGGTGCTCACGCCGAGCACGGCGGTGTCCATGCCCTGCAGTCGAGCCATGTGATCCCGGAAGTCGCAAGCCTCGGTCGTGCAGCCTGGCGTATTGTCTCGGGGATAGAAATAGAGCACGACGTTCTGCTTCCCTTTGAACTGGCTGAGGCGGACTTTCCCATCAGGAACAGCGGGTAATGTGAAGGCCGGGGCACTCTTGCCGATGGCGGGCATCTTTGAATCTGACATGATCGGTATCCGGATGATGGTTCTTGATGAAACACGTTTCGACGATTCTAGTCCGTGATGCCACGCCGTCCACGAAATCCAGCATTCCGAGCGCAGATCTCATGGTCTGTTCGAAGGCAACCGTGCTCCCGGTCGACGCTCGATGCGGTTGCCGTTATGCTGAGATCAGACTTTGGCCTCACGTTCATCGCAGAGGATTGAAGATGACGGACGCTTCCACAACGCTGCAGGTAGGACGCCACGACAGCACCATTCTCGTCCGCATCGGGGGACGTGTCACAGCCGAATTCTGTCCTGCTCTGAAAGCGTTCTGCAGTGAGACAGGGCAGGTCTCGTGCGAGGAACTTCATGTCGACCTGCAGGAATGCCGGTACTTTGACAGCACCTTTCTCGGCACGCTGCTCTGCCTCCGCGGGAAATTCGGCGAAGATAATGTCGTGATCGTCTCCCCCAGTGAGGAATGTATGGAGGGGCTGAAACGCATGGGAGCACACGTCCTGTTCGCCATCCGCGACGGATCACTGCCGGAAGAAATCGAGTGGACCTCTCTGGCGGAGAATGTCACCGAACGAGACACCTTCGATTTTCAGCACAACGTCCTCGAGGCCCACATCGAACTGGCCCGCGTGCCGGGCCCCATGCAGAAGGTCTACGAGCCGATTGCCCGTCAGGCACAGAAGGAGTTTGAACAGAAGTTCAGCTGGGACACGGAAACCGTCAAGATCCCCCGCCCCAAGTGATTGGAGAGCGAGGCAACCCACGATTCCCGATATCGAATTCTCAAGATCATCAGGATTCCGGTGATCCGCACGCTCGCCTTCTCCGTTCTCCTTGTTTGAGCCCACCCGGAAACAATTGCTCTCCAACACTCATTCAGTCCCCCCATGCAAATCAGCGACGACGAATTGTTGGCCTATCTCGATGAGCAACTCCCCGCCGAGCGAGCAACGGCAGTGGAGAAAGAATTGCGGTCGTCCTCAGTCCTACGGCAACAGGCCGCGCTCCTGATCCGGCGACGCGATCAGGGAGGCCACACCGTCGGCGAGATCTGGCGACGCAACCGCCTGAGTTGTCTCACCCGCAGCCAACTGGGGGGCTACCTCCTCGGTACGGCCAGCAACGACCTGGCCGACTACATCGACTTCCACCTCCGCACGATCGGCTGCCGCCTCTGCGAAGCCAACCTCCAGGACCTCCGCGAATCCAGCCAATCCCCTACAGACACCACCCGCCGCCGTCGCAAGTTCTTCGAATCGTCAGCGGGAAGTCTCACGTCTTCACGGTAAAGTTGGGTCGAGTAAAATCGATTGACCCAACCATTCCCACCGCAGCAGATATAAGCTTACGTCCGTGTGACGACTCAGGTGAAGCGTTCGCCGTTCCAGGTCAGTCGCGCAGTTGCCACTTCGCTGAACCACCCATCGGCAACGCGACCACGTCGTCGAGATTTAGTCCCGCAAACAGATCGACCTTCACTTCGGGGATCTGAGCCAGATGTTCCTTCTCCCACGTCGACTTCCCACTCCGCACACGCGGCGGCAGTCCGATTGCTTTTCGTAACTCACCCCAACTCACAACGCCGCTCAACCCGTTGTTCGAGATCCCGACTTCGCGGCAGAACTGACGTCGGGAAATGTCGCCCCGCTTCTTGACCAGTTCTCGCAGGCGCTCGACCAACTCTTCATGGGTGAATCGAACAGGCTGTCCGCCCGGACGGACTTTGTGCAGACCCGCAGCCTCCTTGAGCTTCAGCCACGTGCCGAACAACCGCGTGATCGGCCGACTCGTGACACCCGTCTCCCGCGTGAATTCTCCCACGGTGATGTCCTCGCCGAACTTCTCCGCCGCCTGCTTGACCCGATCCAGCAACTGCTCTTTCGTGTGGATCGCAAATCGCTTTCTCCGATTGATCCGCGGCGGCAACCCCGCCTGCACCCGCAGATCGGCCCAGTTCTCGAACAGCAGATAGACGTTCGTATCGTTGATCCCCGTCTCCCGATAGAACTGCGTGATCGAGATATCGGGCCCCAACCGCTCCGCCAACTCCTTCAAAGCATCAATCAACCGCTGCCGCCGCTCCTCACGGCCAAACCGCCGAATCATCGCCTTACTCGGGTGTCCCATCAGTCGTCATCCAGAAAGAGAAAGTTCTTCTACTGAACCTCCCCCCGGTTGCGCGACGAACGCTTTCGCACTCACCTTCAGATCCCCACCCGTCAGGAAGGGGCCGCTCACCCGGATGCAACAGCTCTCCATACGGATTGAGATTCTCAACTCAGCAACTCTTCGACGAGTGCTTCCACGTCCAGTCCAGCTTCGCTTTCGGCGATAAACTTTCGGACGTCTCGGCGGACGGCGGCGAAGTGGACTGACCGAAGTTCGAGGCCTGCAATCGCCTCCTCCAGTTCGGCGCCGCGAGTGGCAAGGCGGGCGTGGAGGTCATCGTTCGGGTCATAGAGCGGGATCGGCAGTTGCCAAATGTGCTTGTCAAAGTCTCGCTCGTCCTTGCCGTAGCTCATAAATGGCCGAACCAGTT
Organism: Planctomycetaceae bacterium; assembly: GCA_020426325.1. GTDB lineage: Bacteria > Planctomycetota > Planctomycetia > Planctomycetales > Planctomycetaceae > JAHBXU01. Next base: position 47,245 of record JAGQQG010000034.1, read on the forward strand.
CGGTGAAGACCGCAGCGTTTAAAATCGCACAAAGGTATTGTGATTCTCCGGTGGAGGCTGCTGTCGCCCAATAGAGCTTGTGATCGATCACGGCTCGCCGGTTGCTCACACGCGCGGCCGCAAGGTGCATGCCTGATTTACTGTAGACGATGCGTTCCGCCTGAATTGGAAACTGCTGCTCCAATCCCTTTTGATAATTAAGTCGCGAATTGAGCGTTAACCTATCGCTGGAACGGTGCTGTTCCCAGATTCCTTCGGCCCGGCGCCACCACGACGCAAGTCCCTCATATGCGTCAAGTCGGTCGGACTGACCGTCCATTAGCCCTTGACGGTCCCACGGAATAATGGCCTCGAATATTTCCGCAATCCGAAAGGGAAGGACGCTTTCGCCGAGCAACATTGGGCGAACAAACTCCGTTTCGACCACACCTTCCATCGCAGGCAACTCCTTCCAAGGCTTCTTGTCGTTCGCACGTTTCAGCGAACGCACGGCTACCTTTCCCGCGGGCATCCCGAGCGGACCAGCCGCTTGCCGCGTCACAGAGAAGAGAAGTCGCGGAACGATGGTTGCCCCTTGACGAAATCGCTCAGACCAAGGCGATGTCGGCTCATCACTGGACGGATGAGCCTCTCCGGGTGATTGAACAAGGCTATCTACGACGGCTGACCAAGTTGAGTTCTGTTCCGCAACGCGGCCCGACCAAACGACAATTTCGGTTGGAAGCGGCTTCGGCTTGTCCGCCCTGTCTCCGAATAGGACGGCAGCGCCGCGGGGGAAAAAGTGGGGACGGATGCGGCGGAGGTCCCAGGCAGGAGTGAAGTCAATCATTACCGGGTCTCTAGAGCCCTCTCGTTTGTACTTTCCTGTTCGCAAACCTGCATATTGCCCACGGTCGACGGCAGCGTTCGGCATTACGAACGCGAACTTGCCTCCGTTCCTCAAGTAGCGCTCGACCGCGCGGACGAGGAACAGACCAGAAAGGTCTTGGTGGGTCGCGACCTTCGCCCCGTGCCACAGACCGCGCTCTTCACTGTATTCGCGGAACGTTCCCTGCATCGCTTCAGTCATGAAGCGATAAGCTAACCAGGGCGGGTTGCCGACGAGTACATCGACACGATTTGGAGCGAGAGCAAGCCACCAAGGACGGGAGAGATTGCGGACGTAATAGCTCCAGATGTGGTCGCGACCTGTGTCATGCAGATCGCACAGTATCTGGAAGGTCTCTGCGAGGATCTCGCGGGCGGGAGGAGAAACTGCGTACCGTTGGTAGATCCCTGCGAGTTTCGGGACAGCGGCACCCGGCTTACGGTTACAGGCCAGATTGGTCATCGACTCGACGATCTGACTAAAACGCTCGGAGTCTTCCAGAAGTTCTTCCGGGAATCTCAGCTGCGACTCGAAGAGTTGTTTCTTATCGTCGGTTTCGATAACGAGATGCCCACCCGAGTAGAGGTCCTCTGCCTCACGCCGCCATTGGACAGCGTCCCCAAGGTAGACGGGAACTTGAATCGGGCCACGATCTGGGTGCGTGAGGCGTTCGCGGCCGATCGCCAAGAGATACGTGACGCGAGCGAGGGTCACAGCGACGGGATGGAGGTCCATCCCAAGAACGTTCCGGGTCAGCCCGGCAAGAGCTTCCTTTAGCGGGCGTTCAACCTCTTCTGCCGCGTTGAGGTAACGTCGGCACGCATGGAATAGGAACGTCCCCGAACCACAGGCTGGGTCGAGTACCCGTTGATCCAACGGTCGATCAACCGTGGTCGAGATCATCTGCTCGGCGAGCCAGTCCGGGGTGTAGTATTCGCCGAGTCGTTTGCGAGTAGCGGCTGTGATAACCGATTCGTAGAGGATTTTGAGAACGTCTCCGCCGACTTCCTGCCAGCGGAATCGTCCGACTCGACGTGCAAGTGAACGAACAAAAGGTTCGCCACCAGGAACATGGGCAACCCAATCGAAGAAGTCGGCTTCGACCACGCCCACGATTCCGCTCTCCTCGAATTTGCTGCCACTCAACAATGAGGCGGGCGAAATCGCTTCGATTTCAAAACCGACGATTGCGTGGGCGATCACCTCAGCCGTGTTGACCAGATAGGTGTGCTCGACAAACAGTTCATCACTGTCCTCAAACTGCGTCCCCAAAGCCGTCGTCAGCAGCCGCGCCCACAGGCGCCTTTTCATCAATACAGCAGGATGATCCTGATGCTGCGTATAGAGGTCCAGTAGAGTATCGCGGTCAAGTTCGAAAGCCGAACTCCCTGCTCCGAGCCTTCGACCAATTTCGCCTGGGGTTGCGGGAATGTCGCGGGCAGTTGCTAGCACTCCTTCAAGCCATATCAGGAACGATTCGACATCAGCATTGGAGGCAGACAAGTTGAAAGCTGAAACTTCGCGCGGCGGCCCCGCCCCAACCTCTCCGGTGAGTCGGAAACACCGCCACTCGGCGCCGTCGGTGAGGATACCAACGTATCGGCAGCCAGTCTCAGACTGACGTGTCATGAGATAGTCGGAGAGTTGATCAATCGCGTCGGCCAGGACGCTTCCAGCAGTGAGATCACGTTTAACCTCAATGAGACAGCTTCCTGCCTCAATATCGATCCGCCGACGGACACCGACCGGGGTTTCAAGGTCAGCAGTGACGAGATCCCCTTCTGATAGAGACAGTGGGGCTGTGAGAATCAGTTGTCGAATGTCCGCTTGAAGAGTGGCCTCCGAGCGTGTTTTGTCTCGTCGGGCAATTTGCGCAAGCAGTTCGGCAACTGTCATACGGGGAAGCCATCGATTCGTTGTTCCGAATTTGGAATGACAGCATTGTAGGAACTCAAAAAGAGAATGTAACGCAGAGCCACGAGTTACTCGTGGCGGGTGCCATGCTGATGCCATGAAAGAAATGCTATGATCGATTCACCAACTCCTGAGTTTGTCGAGGAGGCCATGGCGTGAGGATGCCAAGTGCTGAACGGGCAGTGATCGATCCGGTCAAACTGACCGATTATTGCCTGAATCCGGATCATCCACGGGGGCGGCATAAGGCGCGGGTGTTTGAATCCGCACTGGGACTGACCAGCGATGATGCCGATGAACTCCGGCAAGCGTTGCTCGATGCGGCTCTGGACGACACTGCCGAACTCGCAGATGCGGATGACTTCGGTCAACGGTACGTGGTAGAATTCGCGATGAACGCCTTAGCAGGGACCGCACGCATTCGCAGTGCCTGGATTGTGCGTGCGGATGAGGACTTTCCCCGGTTTGTCAGTTGTTACGTCATATGAGGCCGTGATGAGTGAGCCGATCGCATTGCTGGACGTCGTCGCTCTGACCGAAGACGTGCCCGAAAAGGGCCTCGTCCGTGGTCAGGTCGGCACCATTGTGGAAGTCTACGAACCAGATGTCTACGAGGTCGAATTCGCCGACAACGATGGACACACTTACGCGATGACGTCACTGACCGCCGAACAACTCATGGTCCTGCATCACCGCCCCGTGCCGGCATGACTGTCCGCTTTGCTAGGTACGCCCCAAACCAGATTTCACTCAAGCTGGGGAAGATCAAAATGACCTTTCATGACGTACGTCGTCATCGACGTACGTCATTGCTCGTTACAACTCTTGTCGACCGATGATTGCGGCGGGTGGCATGCTTTCACGTCGATAGACGGGTAAGCATGTGTACGAGACACCCAAGAGCATGGCGACCCGGCTAGCGCCGTGACGCCATGCCACACGGACGATTTGGTGGGTTGCCACGCCGTTCAGTAGTCCCGAAACGGGCCACGTGGTTCTGCCTGCTCCATCTCGTGTTGCCATTGGGCGAAGTGGTCTCGCATCTTCGTGAGTTGTTGCGGTTCGGTATCTGCGAGGTTGTTTTTTTCAGCGAGGTCGGTCTTGAGATCGAACAGGAACTCGCCGGTGTTGTTTTTGATCCATTTCCAGTGGTCGAAGCGGGCGGCTTCCTGATCGCGGCGTTTCCAGTACATCTCGGTGCGAGGCGAGGCAGACTCTCCCTTGAGCACCGGGAGCATGTTGTGGCCGTCGAGGATCAGGTCGGTGGGTGGGGAGACGCCGGCGAGGGAGAGCAGCGTGGGGAAGAGTTCCAGGCTTGTCACGAACTCGTCGCTGGTGCTGCCTGCGGGAATGTGGCCGGGGTAGCGGACGGCTGCACAGACGCGGATGCCTCCCTCGAAGACTTTGCCTTTTCCACCCCGTAGCGGGTGGTTGCTGGAGCCGCCGCTGCCGCCGTTGTCGGAGAAGAAGATCACGATCGTCTCGTCTGCGATCTCGTACTCGTCGAGCAGATCGAGGAGGCTGCCGATGGCCGCGTCCATCTGTGTCAGGGCTGCGAGGTATTCCAGTCGTTTCTTGGACTTTGAAGCGACCATCGCGTCTTTGCCATATCGCGTTCCCTTCACGAGTGTGTCTTCAAGGTGGGGGTACATCGCCTTGTACCTGGCTGTCCCCTGCGCTGCGGAGCGGATGGCCGGGTCGAGATTGCTGGCCCCGTGCGGTGCGTTGAAGGGCAGGTACAGAAAGAACGGCCGGTCCTTGTTCTCGTGCACGAAGCGGACCGCTTCCCGCTCGAACAGTTCGGTGCAGTAGGTTCCCTTGTCGGCTTCGGTCTGTGAGTTGCCCGAGTACATGGAGGGGACGCCGTATCGTTCGTGGGTGAAGTAGTCGATGCCCGTGTTGACGAAGCCGTAGAATTCGTCGAAGCCGCGTTGGAGTGGTAGGAATCGACGCTGGACGCCCAGGTCCCACTTGCCGAAGATGGCCGAGCGATACCCGGCTGTCGCGAGCAGTTCCGGGAGCAGGACTTCCCGCTCGTCCATCCCGCCGATGCGTTCCCACGTGACGGCGTACTCCTCTGCCCCGTACTTGTGACCGTAATCGGGAGCCTCGTTACGGATCATGTCGTAGATGCCGTTTCGCTGCGGATAACGCCCCGTCAGGAACGCCCCCCGCGACGGAGTGCACGCCGGCCACGCAACGTAGAAACTCGTCAGCCGCACGCCCTCTTCGCACAGGCGATCGAGGTTCGGCGAGATGACCTCAGGGTTGGTAACGCCCATGTCGTCATACCCCTGATCATCACTCACAATGAACACAATGTTGGGCGGACGTGTCTCGTTTGCGAGTGCGGATGAGACCGACAGTAGGGGGAGAAGAACCATCATCAGGCGTACGTTGAAGTAATGCATGAGAGACTCGGTGCGTTTCAATCGTGACCGTGATCCGCGTTCATGATAGAGGTCGATCTGTTCCATCCCAAGCCGACACCTCCGGTGTCGAGCGTTCGCCGGCGAGCGGCGGGTGTTAACCCCTGTGTCTCGGACCGTTGAAAACACCCGGAGTTCCACCTTCTCCCACGCCCGTGTGAATTCAGACCAGCGCTGGTCCTCAACGTCCGCTGGGACAGGGGACTGACGTCCCCCGCTCGCCGTTGGTGGCGATAATGAGTAATCTTTCGTCATGAACCGTTATGACTTTGACATTGTGGTGATCGGGGCCGGGCATGCCGGGATTGAGGCGGCGCTGGCCGCTGCGCGGCTGGGGGCGAAGACGGCTCTGCTCACGATGAACATCGACATGGTTGGTGCGATGAGCTGCAACCCAGCGATCGGCGGTGTCGCCAAGGGACAGATCGTGCGGGAGATCGACGCTCTCGGCGGCGAGATGGGGCGTGTCATCGACGAAACCGGGCTGCAGTTCCGCATGCTCAATCGCAGCAAGGGTGCCGCCATGTGGTCGCCTCGCGCTCAAGCGGATAAGAAGGCGTATCAGTTTGCGATGAAGCTGCGGGTCGAGGATCAGGAGAACCTGACGCTCGTGCAGGAGATGGTCGAGGGGTTGGTGTTTGAGAGTCGAGAGTTGAGAGTCGAGAGCAATCGGTCTGACCCTCAACCCTCAACCCTCAACCCTCAACACAAAATCACAGGCGTCAAGGTCCGCGGAGGTGCCGAGTATCGTGCCCGTGCGGTTATTGTCACCACCGGCACCTTCCTGCAAGCGGTGATGCACACGGGTGAGGCGAAGACGGCTGGAGGCCGTGCGGGTGAGGGGACAACGGGGACCCTGTCGGACTCGCTTCGAACTTTGGGCTTTGAACTGGCACGGTTCAAGACGGGGACACCGGCTCGGATCAACGGGCGGACCATCGATTACTCAGTCATCCAAGAGCAACCGGGGGATGCGGATCCGCAGCCGTTCTCGTTCATGACGGATCGGATCGAGCAAGAACAACTCTCCTGCTGGCTCACTGAGACCAATGAGCCGGTGCATGCAGTCATTCGTGAGAATCTGCACCGAGCACCGATGTATAGCGGGCAGATCGAATCGACCGGTCCGAGATATTGTCCGTCAATCGAAGACAAGGTGGTGCGATTCGCAGACAAGTCGTCGCATCAGATCTTCCTCGAACCGGAAGGTTGGAACACCCGCGAGGTCTACTGCAACGGCATCTCGACTTCACTCCCTCGTGACGTGCAGGACGAGATGATCCGCAACATCCGTGGTCTCGAACGGGCAGAGATCATGCGGTACGGGTACGCCGTCGAGTATGACTATGCTCCGCCCACGCAGTTGAAGCCGACGCTGGAAACGAAGCGAGTCGAAGGACTGTACTTCGCAGGTCAGATCAACGGAACGACAGGCTACGAGGAGGCCAGCCTGCAGGGCTTGGCAGCAGGTATCAATGCTGCTTTGAAGCTGAGCGGTGGCAGCCCGTTTGTACTTGATCGTTCCCAGGCGTATCTTGGCGTGATGATTGATGACCTTGTAACCAAAGGCGTGACGGAACCCTATCGTATGTTCACATCGAGAGCCGAGTATCGACTCCTGCTGCGACAAGACAATGCAGACCGTCGCCTCACGCCGCTCGGTCGACGCGTGGGGTTGGTCGGTGGAGACCGCTGGCAGCGACTTGAACAACACGAGCACGAGATTGCCCGGGCGTTCGAGCTTCTGCGACGCTTACGTCATCACGGGACCACGCTGGAGGAATGGCTACGTCGACCGGATATTTCCTGGCCTCAGTTGTGCGAGATGTCTCCAGAATTGGCGAGTCTGAGTTTTTCGTCACGTGCCAGAGAGCAGGTCGAAATCGAAACAAAGTACGCCGGCTACATTCGGCGACAGGAATCAGAGATCGCTCGACAGGCAAAAGTGGAGAATGTGCGGATTCCGGAGACCTTTGACTTCCATGCTGTTGTTCACCTGCGACGTGAGGCGAAGGACAAACTGTCGAAGGTTCGTCCACAGAATCTGGGGCAGGCGGGGCGAGTGAGCGGGATCACTCCGGCTGATCTCGCGGTGTTGATGCTTTATCTCAAAGAGCCTGATCGCCTGTCATCTCCTTCGCAGTCTGTTTGAATCCTGTATTGTTACAGATTCTGCCCGAAGTCGGCCGAGGATATTTCTCCGAAATTACGCTAGGCCCCTGTGTTTCCAGGGCTGATTGGGGCGCCCGCAATAAAGCGGAACGCAATAAGTTCCATTCCTATGGGGAGTTCTGCGCCCTTCGGTTAACCGGCAAGGAGAGGTCGCCTTGGGAAAGCAGACCGCTCATGTACTATTGACCGAATCCGAAGAATGGATACAATCGGAATGACCGTTAAAGCTGGTAATTTTCAACTGTCGCCAGCATTCAGTCATCGCCACCTCGGAGGGTATTGCATCGGTGGGCGTCACGCTCCCGTCAGAGCATGGCGGCTTCGACGAACCGGGGATCTTCTCCCTGTTTCCATTGAACACGGTTCAAGCTCAAAGCGTGGTTGTGTTTAAACTCCGGGCCAATTGGTCCAGTCGCATGTTTTTCGGTGTGGCGTTCACGGAAGACCTTGATGTTGTGAGCCGACGGTGAGCGGCTGACGGCGTTTCATTGTTTGGCTCGCAGGGAAAGCGAGTCCAATCCAAGGGACGGATTATGAGCACTCAGACCAAAACCGTTTACACGACCGGTGAAGCGGCCAAGATTTGCAAGGTCAGTCAGCAAACCATCATCCGATGTTTCGACTCAGGGCAGCTGAAAGGTTTCCGCGTTCCGGGCTCTCGCTTCCGACGCATCCCCCGCGATGTGCTCTACAAGTTCATGAAAGAGAACGGCATCCCGACCGATGCCCTCGAAAGTGGCAAGCGTAAAGCCCTCATCGTCGACGATGACCTGAGTCTGTGTGAGTTGCTCAAGGACGTCCTGGAATCTGATGGCAGGTTTGAAACGCGTGTTGCCAACAATGGCTTCGACGCCGGTATGATGACTCGTGAGTATCGTCCGGACGTGATCATCCTCGATGTGATGCTCCCTGATATCAATGGCAAGGAAGTCTGCCAGCGAATTCGCAACGATCCGACGATGGATGATGTGAAGATCATCTGCATCTCGGGCATGGTCGAGCAGGACAAGATCAGCGACCTCAAAGCTGCCGGGGCTGATGACTTCATGCAAAAGCCGTTTGAGGTCGAAAACCTGGTTGCTCGGGTGTGCGAACTGCTCGACATGGAAAAAGTGTGAGTGACCCCGATTCCCGCCTTCGGATCGAGGGCCGCGCCCATGTCTGCGACTCGACGTGTCGACGGTCCGCAACCTCGTGAGACCGCCGACATAACCTTGGCGGCGAATGCGCTGGCAGGTCTGTCCATCGCGTGCGGTTTGCTTGAGTTGGATGAACTGCTCGTCCACTTGGCCCGACTTTGGTGTGACCTGACAAGATCACAGCGAGTCGTCGTCGCCCTGCATGATCTCGCGAACAACAGTCGAATGGCGACTGCCGAGCGTGATGGGAGTGTGACTGTCACGAGTGCTCAGGTCTCTGAGCCTCAGGCTGACATTGAGCCGACTCGAATCCTGCTTCATTCTGTTCATGCCCCCCAACCGATCGGCGAGTTGATCCTCTGGCAAGCGACACCGCTGCCGGATGAGTTGCACGAGCATGTTCACCGGGCGTCGGCCGAATTGCTGACCCGCGCAGTGGCCAATGAGCGGTTATTGAGAGATGCCAAGCTGGATTCGCTCGGGGAGTTTGCAGCGGGGGCAGGGCACGAGATCAACAATCCGGTCGCTGCCATCTCGGGACGGGCGCAGATGCTGCTGCGGGACGAGACCGATCCGCAGCGCAGGCAGCATCTGCTGACGATCGGAGCACAGGCACTTCGAATTCGGGACATGATCGGCGACACGATGCTGTTCGCCCGTCCCCCGGAACCAGTGCCAGAACAACTCCTCCTGTCCGAGATCGTCGACGGGGTGCTTGAACGATTCCACGAGGCTTTGCAAAGCCGACGGCTCACCGTCACGGGACAGCGATCGCAGGACGTTGAAGTCTGGGCTGATGAAACACAGTTGTCCGTCGTCATCAGCGAACTCCTGCGTAACGCCATCGATGCGTCTCCCGAAGGGGGCAGCATACAGATCGACGTCACTTCGGAATCATCCAGCGACCGCCCATTCGCCCGAATGACGATCAGCGACGAAGGGCCGGGGCTCACGGAGGAGTCCCGTGAGCACCTCTTCGACCCGTTCTACTCCGGCCGTCAGGCAGGCCGCGGCCTCGGCTTCGGCCTCTCCAAATGCTGGCGCATCGTCACCAACCACGAGGGCCAGATTGCCGTCGCCCCTCCAAGAGAGACCGGTTTCGCAATGTCCCTCATCTGGCCGTTCGGTCGAGTGTGACACGTACCGCGCTGTTCAACGAATGTTTTGGGGCCTTCGGTTCCGTAGGCCGAAGAGGGTTATTACGTGACTAGGCTCACAGCGAATGGCAAGTCTTGGATTGCCAAGACATTGCAACTCGAAAGAAGGGCGAGTGCAAGTCGCCTCACTTCCCACATTTTACAGATTTTTCAGTCGATTGCGATGCTTTCTCGGACATTTCTCGGACAGAGCGTTACAACTCCTGCCCACATTGATTGTAACAAATATTTCACACACACATGGAAGCAGGCAGTGTATTCTAGTTCCACTTGTTTTGAGATGGAGACTGGAATGATGGACAAACACAAACTCAGTGAGAACCAAACACGCGACGACAACCACATCACAGTTGCATTGCTCAATGTGATCACACATGCATCATTAGGAGCAATGTTTGCAATATGCATTTTGTCACTTAATGCTGTCGCATGCCACTGCAGGAAAGCAAAACGCTTTGTGATGATCCGGGGAGAAGAGCTTAACGCCATTGCTGCGGATAGGGCAACGGTCATAAGTGGGCTTGTAGCAGGTGCTTATGGAGTTCGCGATACGCTTAACGCCACTGGACGGAACACTCCGAGATATTCGGAAGGCAGAGACGCCATCAACAATGTAGAGGAACAAGCATTTACAACGCGGATCGCCCAGGAACGACTTGACAAGCCTATCGGTGCAATGCAGCGATAGGTGAAAAAGCGGTAACCAAGGCACGAGTCGCAACAGCACGGAGAACACTTGCCGACAGCACGCTCGATAAGGCAGGTGAGATGTGACTTCTATGCGACGTTTTTGGATGCGTCGAAAAGTCGTACCACGTCGAACGAAGATCTGATTGGGTAAGCTCCACTGTCCTGTTGGACATGGACGCGCACATACGCTACGGGCAGTCAAGGCGAAATACAAAGGGCTGGTTACAGTGAGGGCAAGTAACACGGTCCCAATGATTCAGGCGGTGTGATAGCGTCCATGCTTTAGAGCACTTAAGGCATACTGCTGCTCGTGAGCCGCATGACGTGCAACGGAGTTGGTCTTTTAATACGATAACGTTTTCCACATACCCTAAGTAAAGACCGTACCACCCGCGAAACCAAAGAAAAGGGTTTAACACCTCTTTCGCCATTTCCTTGCCACGATCAATCCACTGATTGTCATATTCAAGTGTGGGGTTATTACATTTTGGACATTGCGTTCTCATGGGCATCTCGTAAACGGATGAAAACCCCGGAGTCAACTGTAACACCAGGTATAAGACAATGCTGAGGAGCAACACATGGCGAATGTTGTGTTGAACGCATTGGTACTGCTCCAAGACAAAATTAGGTTGCAGCCTCTATGCATTCGTCGTCCGGGAGTACATCTTGACGAATACCAGTGAGGATTTTAATGGTATGCGTGTAATGACACACCAGCGGTGCTGGCATGCTCCCCGAATTTTGATCCAGATGTTATGAGAGTCAACAGACCGATGATGGTCGAAGGAGACTCTGATGAC
>JAGQQG010000350.1 GCA_020426325.1 Planctomycetaceae bacterium
CGCCGATGTGCGCCGAGATCGACCAGCCCATCGCGGGTCTGATTCACGATCTCAAACAGCGCGGCATGCTCGATGAAACCCTCGTCGTCTGGGGCACCGAATTCGGCCGCACGCCCGGCGCGGAGTTTCGCGACAAGAACGTGAGCGGCACCGGTCGCGATCATCATCCGCACGGCTTCACCTGCCTGATGGCCGGTGGCGGAGTCAAAGGTGGTTTTGTGCATGGTGCCACCGACGAACTTGGCTTCCACGCCGTCGAAGGCCGCCAATACGTCACCGACCTGCACGCCACCGTGCTGCATCAACTCGGCCTCAACCACCGCATGATGGTTCCCGGCCGTCAGCGTCTCGAGCAGGACTTTGGCAATGTGATCCGCGATATTCTGGTGTGAGCCGCAATCCGGTTTATGCCGTGGGAGCTTCCATCGAAAGTAGCGCTTTGTTTTGCCCGTAGTTTGCCGGTCAATTCCATGCGTTCCCCCCCCACGTTCTCCCGCCGCCAGATGCTGCACGCTGCCTCGTGCGGTTTTGGCTATGTGGCGATGTCGGGAATCGCAAACGCGGCGGGCGCGAGCCTGGATGCCCGAC
>JAGQQG010000351.1 GCA_020426325.1 Planctomycetaceae bacterium
TCAGCACGACCAACGCGCCCAGCTCGATCTGATGAGCCGACTCAACCAACTGCACGCGGAACGCCATCCGGGCGAAACCGATCTGACAGCACGGATCCAGTCATTTGAACTTGCGTACCGGATGCAGTCGGAAGCAATGTCCGCTGTCGATCTGACTCAGGAAACGGAAGAAACGCACCGCCTGTACGGACTTGATCGCCCTGAATCCAGTTCGTACGGCACGAAATGTCTGATGGCACGCCGTCTGGTTGAAGCTGGCGTCCGCTTCGTTCAGGTCTACAGCGACGGCGAATGGGACGCCCACAATAACCTGACAAAAAACCACACCGAGCACTGTCGCGAAACAGACATCCCCATTGCCGGACTGCTCACAGACCTGAAGCAGCGAGGCTTGTGGGACGACGTACTCGTGATCTGGGGAGGCGAATTCGGGCGAATGCCGGTGTCACAGAAAGGTGACGGTCGGGATCATAACCCCAACGGATTCCTGACCTGGATGGCAGGCGCCGGAATCAGGGGCGGCGTCAGCTACGGTGAAACAGACGAAATTGGCTACAAGGCAGAAGTCAACCCCGTCAGCGTTCATG
>JAGQQG010000352.1 GCA_020426325.1 Planctomycetaceae bacterium
CGACCTGACGGTGGATGAGCACCTGGCGTTCGCAGCGGCGGCGTACCACGTTTCAGGAGCCGATGAACTCGCCGATCGACTCTTACGCGAGTTTGAACTGACCAGTAAACGGAGCGCACCAGCGCGGGAACTGTCCCGGGGCATGCGCCAGAAGCTGGCCATCTGCTGTGCCTACATTCACACGCCGGACGTCATCTTCTTTGATGAACCCTTGACGGGCCTGGACCCGCTCGGAATCCGCAAGCTGAAGACCACGATGACCGATCGAGCCGCGGAAGGGGCGGTCGTTGTCGTCAGTTCGCATCTATTGGCGATGGTCGAGGACATCTGCAGTCACCTGCTGATTCTCAAGCAGGGGGAGCAGCGATTCTTCGGGCGCGTGGAGGAACTCCGCGAGTCCTACGGAATCGGCGCTCCGGATTCTTCACTGGAAATGGCGTTCTTCCTGGCGACGGATCATCCGTCCGCTGCGTTCACACTTCCCCCAGCTCGATAAGCATCCGCCATGCCGCTGTCGTCCGTCGGGATTCACCCTGCCCTGGCGCTGTCGCTTCGCCAACAGTCGCGCGGACGACTACGCCGGCTG
>JAGQQG010000353.1 GCA_020426325.1 Planctomycetaceae bacterium
CTGTAAGAGATCGATAGGTCTGAAACAGATCATGCAGAGGCTGCGGGGCATCTTCCTGCGGAGTCAGTCGGTCGGCCGGTTCTTCACGACCCTGCTGAGAAACTCCGAGGACACCAAAGACCAGGACGCTGTGGAATGCCGAGATTGCTCGACCGCTTTCCGAAATGATATTGGGATGCGGAACTTCGGCATCGTCGCAGACCGTCTGAATGTGATACACGACGTCGCGAGCATACTCTTCGATGGTGTAGTTCATGCTGGATTCGAAGTTGGTCTGAGAACCATCGTAATCAACGCCCAGTCCACCTCCGACGTCCAGATACTTCAGTCCGGCACCGCGTTTGACTAAGTCCGCGTAGACACGGGAAGCCTCGTTCAGTGCGGACTTCACCTGCCGAATGTTGGTGATCTGACTTCCCAGATGGAAGTGCAGCAGATGGAAACAGTCTTCCATCCCGCGAGCCTTCAGTTCTTCCAGGCCGGCCAGAATCTCATTGACGCGCAGTCCGAATTTGGAGCGATAGCCACCCGATGACTGCCACCGCCCGGCGCCGCGTGCGGCCAGTTTGACACGCATTCCGATG
>JAGQQG010000354.1 GCA_020426325.1 Planctomycetaceae bacterium
CGAAACGAGCGGTTACGAGCGCGATCAAGAAAAGCAGTTCGCCTGGCGATATCGTGATTGGGTGGTTGATGCGCTCAACCGTGATATGCCCTATGATCGCTTTGTGGTGGAGCAGCTAGCCGGTGATGAACTGGCTGACTGTAGCGAACGCTCAGTGATTGCGACCGGGATGCTGCGACTGGGAACCTGGAACGATGAACCGAATGATCCCCAGGATTACGTTTACGACAGACTTGAGGACTTGGTACATGTTACTTCGTCAGCATTTCTTGGCCTCACAGTAAAATGTGCCCGCTGCCACGATCACAAGTTTGACGCCATTCCACAAACTGATTATTACCGGCTGGCTGCTGTTTTTTGGCCGGGTGCGATTCAGCCTCGCGATGCCAAGCTGCTAGGTGGCCCTTCAGCGGCGGAGTTGGGCTTCGAGAATGTGTTAGGTTGGACCGACTTGGGAGCGAAGGCCGAGCCGTTGTATTTGCTGAGGCAGGGCGAACGAAGCAAGCCTGGACAAGTTGTGTCAGCGGGCCCTTTGTCGTTCGTTCGATCACTTGCTCGGCCATTTGAACCGCCTCCGGTCGAGG
>JAGQQG010000355.1 GCA_020426325.1 Planctomycetaceae bacterium
AGTCAACCGCCAGTTTTCACCGTTATCTGGCAAAGCAAACCACATTCCCTTCAATTCCCATTCGTCCGAGTGAGCAAAAGCGCGGCGTGATAGTACGCCGTAAGACGTGATGTACACGAGGGCAACTAGCAAACCAACGCGATAACGTCGATACCATGGAATAGACTTTGGCTGCTCGCTATCGATTGGAAAATACGGATTCATCGCCTTTGTGTAGATTTGCCGTTGGGCTGAAAATCCGAATCGTTGGCGTAACGTCCGCGATCAGCGGGCGGCGGGAGTTGACATTGATCTCACCAAAAAACGCAGCTCCGCCGCTCCGTTGCAGTACGCCCAACATGGGCGTGATCTTGTGGGGTGAAAGTCCCCTGTACTTAGTTCCGGTTACTTTCAAGGAGTCAGTATACCAAATGAAACTCTAGCGAAAGCCCAGTACGAGGCGAGGGCAACTGCGGAAGGGTGACCGACCGTGGGAAGGAAGCCTGCGAGGATGACCGTTAAGCCAACAGTAACCACGTCGCTGGATCGAGTTCATCACGATGTTTTAATGGCACGCGTGTCTCGTAAAGTCCGCGACCCGATAC
>JAGQQG010000356.1 GCA_020426325.1 Planctomycetaceae bacterium
TTGACCTGATCGAAACGACCTTTGGCCAGACCTTTTTCAGCCAGCACTTCAGGAGTGATTTCTGCGCCTGCTTCAAATGCCTGCTCCAGAGCAGCCACATTCACAACCGCGACTTTCTTCGCGAACTGCTTGTTGTTGAAACCGCGTTTTGCAACACGCATCGCCAGAGGAGTCTGACCCCCTTCAAAGCTGGTACGTCGTGATGCACCCGCGCGGCTGCCAAAACCTTTATGGCCGCGGCTGGAAGTCTTACCGTGTCCTGAACCAGGACCCCGGCCGACGCGTTTTTTCTTTTTATTCTTCTGTATTCCGCGATGGACGTCATCAATAATCATTAGACTTCAACTCCTCTCAAACGTGCAATATCATCCCGGGTTCGCAGTTTTGAGAGTCCATCAATGGTGGCTTTCACAACATTGATTGGATTATTGGAACCACGACTCTTTGTATAAATATCAGTAATACCGGCGGCTTCAACCACGGCACGCACACCAGCACCGGCAATAATACCTGTACCAGGACGGGCGGGTAACAACAGCACGCGGGCAGAACCGAAACGGCCTACCACTTCGTGGGG
>JAGQQG010000357.1 GCA_020426325.1 Planctomycetaceae bacterium
GGGAACCGATCGATCATTTGCGAGCTGACGAATTGGCCGAGCATGCCCCGACAGGCGGGCGACCCTTCACCTCGGGCTGGCCAGCCCACTTTTCTTCGTTCTGCCAAGAAACACCCTGCAACGGATCACACAGATGTGAGCTTCCCCATTGCAGACCTCAGATGACGCTTCATTCATCTGACTTCTTCTTCCTGATCGCTTCCGCCTCCGGCTGCGCCCGCTCTGCCGCGGAGTGAGCCTCCAGTTGCTCAAACAGGGCTTCGATCTCGCGATGCACTCGTTGCGACGTTCTGACAACCAGTCCGTCTTCAAGCGGCGTGATCGTCCCCGTTCCACCGTCCTGGTCCCAGGTCACGGAAGCGTCAACGGTGTTCATGATCAGCTCGGAAATCTTCTCTGGCTCAGCGCCTGGCATTTCAGGAAGGTCATACACCCGAACATCGGACGGCACTTCAGCGACCATGTGGCTAGTGATCATCATCACCTCATCCTTGATCATATAGTCCAGAGCCAACGGCTCCAGCATCAAGTCGAGGGCACTTTCCAACTTGATGTTTTGAACCGCCAAATTGATCG
>JAGQQG010000358.1 GCA_020426325.1 Planctomycetaceae bacterium
CGCGGGTCACACCGTCCGCTTCCACCGAGGAGCTCTTGATGGTGATGCCAAGCACCACATGCCTCACGGAAACATTGTCGATGATTTCGTTGGCCACGCGCTTGACGAGGTTCGACGGGATGGCGAAGCCAATACCAATCGAACCGGCAGTACCGGACGAGCTTGCGGTGGAGGCGATGGACGAATTGATGCCGATCACCTGACCAGCCGCATTAAAGGTCGGACCACCGGAGTTGCCCGGGTTGATGGCCGCGTCGATCTGCACGGCGTTGGTGACGATGGCGTTGTTGTCGTCATCGGTCACGGTCACCGGGCGGTTGAGCGCGGACACGATGCCGGTGGTGGCGGTGTCGTCGTAGCCGAGCGGATTGCCGATCGCCATGACGGCCTCGCCGACGGCGAGATTGTCGGAATCGGCGAATTCCGCGACTTTCAGATCGCTCGGCGGATTGTCGAGCTTGATCACGGCCAAATCGGTGGTGGTGTCGGTGCCGACCACCTTCGCGGAATAGACGGCGCCGCTGGCGAGCGTCACCTGAATCTGCTGCGCGCCGGAAATCACGTGGTTATTGGTGG
>JAGQQG010000359.1 GCA_020426325.1 Planctomycetaceae bacterium
AAGAGATACGCGCCGATGCCGAAAATCGGCGCCATCACGCCGACCGCCAGCAGCAGCCCCAGCACCGCGCCGCCACTGGTCGTCTCGTCGGTCGATACGGCCGTCAACACCCAGGCGCCAAAGACGAGCAGCAGCACCGCGCTGACGATCATCAGAACCAAGCCAACCGTTTTTCCGCCACCAATCATATCAGCCTCGCAATTCTGTATACGTCATAACTGGCCCACGTTGCGTGGCGCGTTGCAGGATCAACCGAAGCCGCCGCCACCACCGCCGCCGCCGCCACCGCCGAATCCGCCGCCGCCACTGAAGCCGCCGCCGCCCCACCCGCCGCTCGAACCGGAGCTGCTGGGCCGGCTGGTCATCGTCGAGCTGGCGCTGCTCAGCATTGAGCCGAGGCCGGCGCTCATGCTGGCCAGGCTGGTGCCCATGCCGCGCGAGGCGCTGCTCAGCCCGCCGCCAAGGCTGCCGCCACCGCCGGGGAATCCGCCGCCTTCGCTCGGTCCGCTGCCCGGCAGGAAGACCGGCGGCTGGTCGCTGCCCGGCCCATAGTAGCGGCGATGGTAGGGGCCG
>JAGQQG010000035.1 GCA_020426325.1 Planctomycetaceae bacterium
GCCACGATGATTTGTTCCTCGGCTTCCTGCAACTCGCCTGCCTGTTCACTACGATTCAACGGTTATGAAACCGGCTCTCGACATTCTGCTCTCCTGGAGAAATATGCGGTCGCCAACCGAGATTCAGATTGCCAGCCTCAGGAACCTTCGTTGGATGAAGTGGCTCAAACAACGTACAAGTCCCTGGAAAACCATTTGCAATTTCGGCTAACCAAGTGGTTCCACTTCTCGGTGCCCCTGCGACAACAAGGCATTTTGATGGAATAAATCGACCTGCGAGCTGATGCTTCAGGTAGACACGTCTTAGTAGCTTTGCGAATCTCTTATCGACCATTTCGATGCACACAAGCCGGATAAGTCATTCTCGTGACTCCAGATGATTCTGAGGCAAGCAATGGGCTCGAACAATCACTGCCCCTCCATGCGCGATGTTGGATCGGCAGAGACCACTGATCCGGATCGCGCCGACGTGGAATTGTCCGCGGCCCATCGCCAACACGGACACCTCAGATAAACTGACAACGTACTTGTTATGAAGCACCTTGTGCCGTCATACGACGTCTGTAACGCATTGCATCTAGTTGGTGAACCAGTCGATAGCCGACTAGTTGATACGCGAAACGGCGCAGCATCGTATGGGCCTGATAACCCCGACTCGAATGAATTCGCCCCGCCAGTGACTGACACCGTTCGGCTTCGACAGTACGTCCTCTCGCTGCATTGTGTTTCGCGAAAGCTGATAGGGCTTCCGCAATTGCCTGGCAGCGGGCATCCGTCTGCTGCTCGTTCTCGACAAGGAGTTGATATGCCGTTTCATACACTTCTGTGAGTTGATCAAGCACTCGTTCGTAACTGCTTGAAAGGCTCTCGAGTCGACGTCGAACAGTTACAAAGACGCCAGAATGATGTTCAAACTCGATCCCCGAACAGGCCATTCGAAGATGAAGGTCTTTCTCTTGAGCACATCGCAAATGTGAGCGAAAACCACCCACTAGCTGTAAATCGTGTTTCCAATGGATTGGGGCAGGTGTTGTAATCTTATGGAGACAGACTTGACGAAATCCATCTGTTTCACTTGGCTGATTGACCTCCAAAGTCTTTCCTGAGTCCATTAAAGTCGTTTCGACATCGCAGAAAATCGTGGTTTTTTCACGGCCCATCAAGAGGGGGACCTGCACCTGAAGCTTTGATGTGTGGAGCAGGTCATCTGAGTCATGGAACTGAATGATCTGTCCCTTTGATATCTGTAAACCTCTGTTGCGAGTTGCACAAGCACCGTGGTTTGGCCCTGTTTCCCAGCGAATGCGATTGCCGAATGACCTTAGCACTTCGACACTCTCATCTGTTGATCCGTCATCGATGACGATCACTTCGATGTTGCCATATGTCTGACCCAGCGCACTCTCGATTGCCTCGCCCACGAATTCCGCGGCGTTGTAACAGGGGATGATGATACTGACGAGCGGCTCGTTCATTTCAGTACGTGTCTCGATCGTTGTTGCGTTTGACGCAGGTCGCCCGCGAGATTGAGTTCACTATTCTGCATCCCCGGGGTCGGTCTCACGAGGTTTTGTCACAAGAAAGCCGATCGACTGCAGGAGATCAATCTCACGGCTGAAGCTGTCTCCCTTTCGTCCGAGAAGTCGAAGACCGACCACACCCCCCCCCATGCGACCGATCCGTGCTAATTGTTTCAACCGTTGGAACGATGAAGGCTTCTTGAGACCTTGGGTCATCAACCGTCGTGTCGCTCCCAGTCCGTATGCGCGACGACGAAGATAGGTCTTCGTGAGTTTCTCAGGAATGATGAAATGTTGAATCGAACAGTCGGGGTGGTAGACGGTCCGCTTTCCAGCAGCAACAAGTCGCTTGCCAAAATCAAAGTCGCCGCCGGCAATCAGGCCGTTGCCCACACGATCCAGTGAGTTATCAAAGCCGTTAATGGACTCCGCAGCTGCCTTTTTCACTCCGAAATTGCAACCGGCAAGCTCGTGAGCAAACTCACGAGGCAACACCAGCTTTTCCGACCCCTTACGGCTGTAGCCGGACGAGATGATCTGCAAAGCTCGCCCCACCAGATAGTCAGGCTGCTGTTCGCTGAACATAGGGAACACGGGGCCAGCCACGGCATCGGCTCCGTCCTCATTGACGGCTTCAAAGTAGCCCTTCACCCAATTGTTCCCGACGCGAATATCATCGTCGAGGTAAGCCAAGTGTGCGAAACGGGCTTCCCGCAATCCGCGATTTCTTCCGTAGCAGAGACCCTGCTGATGCTCGACGATGTGCCGCAGTTCGCAGGGGAAATTCTTGGCCGCTTCAGCCACGACCTTCGGTGTGTCGTCAGTGCAGTTGTTATCAATGACGAGCACCTCCCACTCGACTCCCTGCGGACAGATGATCTCGGCAACGCTTTGCAGCGTGTCTCGCAGGAAATCGGCCCGATTGTAGGTGGGAATGATGAGTGAAATGCCAGGCATGCTTGTGGATTCCTCTCAGTTACGACTACTACGCCGTGCAATGACTGTTCGATAAAAGTCGCAGAGTGCCGGGATTGTCACTTCAGGAACAAATGCCTGAAGGGTCCGCCGGGCCGCATCACCAAACTGAGAGTGCTGCGTCGGTGAGAGATTCAATGCACGGCGGACCGCCGCTGTCAGCGAAGGAATGGATTCGGTCGAGCCCAGAAACCCATTTTCGCCGTCTACAATCAATTCATCAAAACTGGCTTCGCGGGTCCCGATCACAACTTGGCCCACTTGCATGGCTTCGATACAAACGTTTGGGAAGTTGTCAATGCGGGACGGCAGGAGGACCGCCTTGGCATGACGAATGACCGGAAACAACTGCGGATGAGGCAAGCGTCCGATATGAATCAAGCGATTCGCGTACGGACCCAACTCAGCGCGATTCTTTTCAACGATACCCTCCGGTTGCTCGCGCCCCACGAGCACCAGATGGAGTGACTCGTCTTCTTCCAGTAGCGGCCGCATGATGCTGGCCAGCAAGTCGGCACCTTTGACCCGGCAGACTCGACCAAAGAACAGAACGTAGTTCTTCCCACCGATTTGTTCTCGAAACACCGATTCGTCTTCAGGCCGATCGCCGTTCAGAATCTGGACCGGCGGTCGGATGATTTCCACAGGCATGTTCCATCGCTGACGCACAACCTCGGCAATCCGACGGCTGGGCCCGTAGCAAATGTCCGATCGCTGTACAGACGAACGCTCAAGATGTTCCGCGATGCGGTGATCCACGGTTGACGCCACGCCGGCACACTCTCGCATGAAAGGGCGAAAATACGAAAGTCTAGTAACAAACGGAAAATCACGGCCCCTTGGGATGTATAGGCCGGTTGCACCATAGTCGCTTCCCTGAACGATGTCGAATGGATGTTCTCGATGTCGTTGCAGGAGTCTGGTAGCAAGGCAGCGGGCCCCTGAACGCATCTGCACCGTAGAATCGAAACGAAGTTTAACCGCGCGTTTGATGATCCGGTGAATCACTTGAGCACTGGTAGCAACGACTCCTTTAACACGGTGCACAATCACGCCGTTGTGCTCCAACGATTCATTCCTATTACTAAGAACAAATACTTCCGGGTGATGTCCATGTTCGTGAAGAAAGGGGGTAATGCGAGCGAGATAGTTCGCCAATCCACCGTCGAATTTCGGCTCTGTCACGTACTCGGGTGTCAGGTAAGCGATTCGGAGGGATTCTGTCTGATTGATCATCGAACGCGCCGTCCCACTGGGGCTTTAGACCGTCACGGCGTTCTGCTCAAGCCAATTCTCAAGGAAGAGCAACTGCCACAGGAGTTGGGAAGAGTCGCTGTTCTCTCGACCGTGACCATCGATAAGCGAGTGCACCGTTTCGCGCTGGAAGAATTCATAGATTCTCGCATCACTGACAACGAAGCGATCGCAGAGTTCCGTGCGAAGTGCGCCGCCGGTTGCGAACCAATGCTTAAGAGGGACTCCGAAGCCCGTCTTTTTGCGTTCAACGAAGCTCGGTCCGAAATGTTTGGCAACGTATTGCTTAAGTAGATGCTTGCCTGTCCAGTTACCATACTCGTTCCGCCTGACGTTCATGTGCCACGGAATTATTGCCGCAAACTCAGCGACCCGAACGTCAACCAATGGTGTCCGAGTTTCCAAGCTGTGGCACATGCTGGCGATGTCCACTTTGGTCAAAATGTCGTAGGGCAAATACGTCCGGTAGTCGATGTATTGACCATACTGCTCAGGGGGAACCCCTGCAGCTTCCTGATCGATTTCCTCAAACTCCTTCACATGCTGACTCAAGCTTTTATGATGGTCCGGATGCCACAAATCGCGACGGAGTTTGTGCGGTACAGATCCCACCCAGCCCAGCCAATCTTCAAGTCGACAGGGTCGTGATTGAGAATCGGTTGGAAATCTGTTCGGAGAAATTCGGGCGAGTGCCGGTCGGACCAACTGCTTCCAGCGCGGACGTTGCGGGAGTCCCGGGTTGACCCATTTCCGCCATCCGAGATAACGACCGTACCCCAGCAGTGCCTCATCGCCTCCATCTCCCGTCAACACCATGGGAACGTGATGGCGGGCAAGTCGCGAAACGTAGTACGTGGGAATAGCCGAACTGTCGCCGAACGGCTCACCATAGTGCCTGACAAGTTCCGGCAGAATCGAGAGAGCATCGGGGCGAACGATCTCTTCGTGATGATCCGTCTTCCAGTATTGAGCGACTTCGCGTGCGTATTCCAATTCGCTGAAGTCGGATTCATCAAAACCAATTGAGAACGTTCGGACTGGTTCCGTCATCTCCTCCGCCATCAAACCGACAATGGCTGTTGAGTCGATGCCTCCGGAGAGGAATGCTCCAAACGGGACGTCAGCAACCAGGTGGGCGCGCACAGAGTCCCGCAGGACTTCTTCCAGCCTGACGGACCACTCATCGAAAGAACCGTTCTCTTCGGCTCGAAACTGCAACGTCCAGTAAGGCTCCGGACCATCCGTCTTTCCATCGAATCCGATCGTGATGCGATGCGCGGGTGGGAGCTTAGACACATTTCGATAGATGGTACGAGGTGCTGGGACGTACAGCAGCCGCAAGTAGTCGTCCAGAGCCTGCAGATCGATTTCATTCGGAAAGTCAGGGAGTGCGAGCAGAGCCTGTAACTCAGAAGCAAACGCGAATTGTCTTGTCGAGTGATAATAGTACAGTGGTTTGATTCCGAGATGGTCGCGTGCTAGAAACAGCTCACGCCGGTTCTCGTCCGCGATCGCGAATGCGAACATCCCTCGAAACTGTTCCACACATCGCTCGCCCCACTCCTCCCACGCATGGACGATTACCTCCGTGTCCGATGACGATCGGAAGTGATGACCTGCTGCAAGGAGTTGCACACGTAGTTCACGATAGTTATACAACTCTCCGTTGTAGGTTACCCAGACCGATCCATCCTCATTGGACATCGGCTGCGCTCCCCCCTCGAGGTCGATAATGGACAAGCGTCGATGGCCCAGTATTACTGGACCTACCCTCTGACTTCTATCACCATCGGGGCCACGATGTGACATGTTATGTGACATACGATCGACAGAGGCGCAACAGCCCAGGCTACCATCAAATCGTAATATACCGCATACTCCGCACATTGTTTTTCAGAATGTCGATAGTGTGATGAATCTTTACAAGTACCAACACTTTGGCCCTGTTGCGATCCGTCGAATTCTGCCAGCCAAATAGCGACCTTTGCGTGCGCAAGCAAATACAGGAAATCGACAGCACTTGAAGACAACGTTCAAATCTCGCCAGCTAACCTTGAACGCGTCCCAGTTGGCCTTAATCGCCATCAATAGATTTCCATTATTCAGTTCAAGATGGGCACACTCGTACAGTAGCTCTGATTTGCGTCTTCTTAGAACATGCTGTACTTCGCCACCTAGATGTGGTGTTGCTTCTTCAAGAGTGGCCAGCGTACCTCGCCGACGGGCGATGGTGTTGACCCCCATCCAAATGCCGCCGTTGTGTATCCGGTATACGGCTGTCGCTTCCGGCAGAAACGCGATTTTCCCCTTTGTACATGCTCCGAGCCATAACGAATAATCGAGTGGTGGACAACGCATTTGCCAGTCTTGGATTGGCCAGACGGCTTCTCGCCTAACGACAACAGTACAAGTACGAAAGAGATATTCTTGGATCATGTCCTGTATGCCGTATACTCGACACGTAGCATTTTCGGATACATCTGCTTGGCGGGTCACGTCGTTCCCAAGCTGAGTGTGGCTATCGGTTGCGCAAAGTACGAATCGCGAATCTTCTGCAAGCAGAGAGACTTGTTTTTGAATTTTCTTTGGATCAACCCAGAAATCGTCACCATCAAGTAACGCCAGATACTGGCCTCTTGCGTTCTTGACATTGTTACAAAAGTTCCAACGCCCTGTGGGACGACCGTTGATGTAGATGACGTTTTCCCGGCTGTTGAGAAACAGGCGGATCCGCTCGGGGTGTTTTCGGGCATATTCGCGGCAGATCTCGCGAGTTCCGTCGGAGCTGTCGTCTTCGCCCAGCAAGATTTCGTAGTCGAAATCGGTCTCTTGCATCAGGACGCTGTCCAGAGCTTGCGCGATGAACGGTTCGTGATTGTACGTCTGAATACAGACGCTGACTTTCATGGGATCGACCGGGAATGCATCGGGTGATGTGGTTGTTGAGTGACAGCCCGTTCAACAATCTGCCGAATCAGCCGACAGATTGTTTCAATGGTCTGTTCATTGACAGCTGTCCCTGTTGGCATCAGGAGGACACGGCTGGCGACCTCTTCTGTATGTGGTAGCCAGAGATGGCTTTTCGGATACAAGGATCGGTAGGGTTCCATTCGATGGACACCAGGCCAGAAATACCGTCTCGCGCGGACATTGGCCGCGTGGAGCTTCTCCATCAGTTGATCACGGGAGATCCCTGTGGCCGCCTCGTCGATTTCGAGGACCACATATTGGTAGTTCGGGTGATCCTGAGCATCATAGGGGAGCACGGTGACCCCAGGCAGATCTGCCAGGTGGTCGTGGTAGCTCTGCCAATTGCGTCGATTGACATTGACAAACTCATCGAGACTCTCAAGCGAGGTGAGCCCCATGGCTGCGGAAACCTCGGACATCTTTCCGTTGGTCCCAACGTGGATCACGTGGTCCAATCCGCTGAAGCCAAAATTCCTCATCAGCCGCATCTTCTCGGCCAACTCATCATCGTCTGTAACAACAGCCCCTCCCTCGAACGCATTCACGAACTTGGTCGCGTGAAAGCTGAAAACCTCCGCTCGCCCAAAGCCGCCAATCATTCGCCCTTGACGGGAGCATCCGAATGCATGGGCCGCATCAAAGAGGAGTTTCAAGCCATGACGGTCCGCAACAGCCTGTAATGCGTTCGTGTCACACGGACGTCCCCACAGATGAACTCCAATAATCCCCGACGTCCTAGGGGTGATCAGCTGCTCGACGCACCGAGCATCCAGATTGTGAGTGAGTGGATCAATGTCGCAGAAGACCGGCTGAATCTCTTGCCATTGCAGTGCATGCGCAGTTGCCACGAACGTGAACGAGGGGACAATCACCTCGCCCGTCAGCCCGATCGCGCGTGTTGCAATCTCCAACGCAACCGTTGCATTGCACATGCAAACACAGTGACGCACGTTGACGTGCTCCGCGATGCGTTGCTCAAATTCCTGAACGAACGGACCGTTGTTTGTGAGCCAGTTGTTCTCCCAAATCGCAGCCACGCGACGATCAAAGGCCTCCCGGTTTCCCAGGTTCGGACGACCGACGTGGAGCACCTCTGGAAGGATCGGTGCGTCAGGCGTGCTATCTGAACTCTTGGCAAGACTGTCCATCATTGACATGGGATTCCCTCGCTCTTGAAACGTTCCAAAGCTTCCCGGACATCCGCTTCCTCTGAGGCTGTAAGGCGAACCTCCGAAGAGACTGGAAAGGACGTCGGCCCCGAATACGTCCAACCTTCAGTCTTGACGCCACCAACTTTCAGCTTGTCTATCAATGCGGAATATACACTCTCTGGCGTTCGGCAGAACGCATCATAATCAACAATCAGCTGGCGATGTTCGTCAACGTCCCTGAGAGCGTTCTCAATGGCCCGATTTGTGAAATAGACCTGGCCGGTAACCTGAACTGCGGGTGACAATTCTCTCAGGCGAGAATACTCGGGAGGTTTGAACGAATACCACTCCTGACGATCACCAAAGAACTTTTCACGTGCGAAAAGTAGCGATTGTGCGTTGAAGTACTCGTCTCGCCTCACGAACAGAAAGATCGCGTGATCAAGCAGCTGATTCAGCAGCAGGATGTCCCAGTTCAGAATCATGCCTTTCATTGCCAAAGGCTTTTGCAGGACTGACTCCATCGCTGCAAGTTCTGCCGTGAACCGGCGGAGTTGATCGTGATCAATCTTCGATTCATCCAACTTTTGAATCTCCCCGAACTCAAAAAAACGTCGCCAGAAATACCAGAACTCATTCGGGGCCATCGGCCCCTGTGTCTTGCCAAGGTTCGACTCAAACTCAAACCGCGATTGTGGGCCAAGAATCTCTTCGCGAACGTCGTATTCCGTGAAGATCTGCTGAACCATCGCTCCAATTGCAGGAGCACGAAAGAAACGGGACAGCATGTTCGTCGGATAGCCAAAGAGGCCTGTCTGAGCCAACCACTGAAGAACCAGCGTGGACCCGCTGCGTGCCACCCCCATGATGAACACAACCGGAAACCGCGGCTGCCTTTGCTCTGCAATCACATCCTGTTCAATTGGCGCCAATAGGCCATTGAGAGTCGCAAGTGCTTCTTCTAGCTGCGGCAAACGACGGTGAGTCGCGAGGCGTTCCAACGTGGCTCCAGTCACGTTTTTTCCCAACTTCGTATCACGGACACAAGGCGCTGCATGTCGGCCTCTCCGTATCGTTGATCGCAGGGCAACGTCATGATCTCTCGCGAAAGCTGATGGCTAGCCGTAAACGATTCGGGCACGACACCATCAAGGTCCCAATGGACCGGCGGATAGATCTGCTCTGCAAACATCGCTTGCCTTAGATCGTCGCGACGCGATGTCCGGATTGGGAACCCAAGAGGAACCACTCCTGTCGGCAGCACACCAGTCAACGAATATTCCGACAACGACTCGTACAGGATCGAGTAATTGTCGCGACGACGCGCCGCGATCTCCTCATAATCGAAGCAGCGTCGGAGCAGGCTCTTCGAGAGGTCACTCATGCTGAACGGGCCGGTGACATCCTCTCGGTCATGCTTCTGAAACAGCGAAAACCATTCTCGGTCCTCTCCACAATAATCGTCGCTCTGGCGTCGTTGGATTGATGCTTCCAATCCTGTTAGCCACCACTCTTCGTCTGGAGGAGTCAGTGTCATCTCGGGAATCTGAGAGTGTTCAGCGACCTTGAGGATCCCACCATCAGGAACACCGACCCATTTCCTGGGGCTGTAGACCGTGTAATCTGCGTGTGTTCCGACGCAATCCGACAACAAAGCCTGACACGCATCCTCGATGACAACCGCCCCGGTCTCGCGACAACGATTCACGACCTCATCCGTTTGAGGAAACCCAAAATAATCAATCAGGAGAACGGCGTCTTCTTCGGACACCGACTTGATCCACTCAAAGTCATCGACTCCCAGTGTTCCGTTAGTGGGATAAAACTGGTAAGGACACTTGGCCCATTCAACTGCTCGAAGGATCACCTCACAAAGATACGACGGCAGCCAAATGAAACGTGGAACAATCTGTCGACAGACAATCCCAAGAGCGCTGCGCGCATTGGCGGTGAATGCCGATGGACCTGAAAGGAACTCTGGAAGCGACGGCCTCAGCGCACCAACTACCCTCGGTAAGCCAAACATCCCGCCGATCAATCGACTAACAACCATTTCCTGCTTGCAAGTGATCCTTGACAATGTCCGGACTGTTCCACATCAGGACGTCTAGAATTGACAGGCCTCGTTCAAATTCGTAACCGGGGCATTGGTATTCGAGGGGTGTATAGTCCTGAATCACCAACTTAACGCCGACTTTATCGAAGCGAGCCGCATCATACAGAACAGCTCCTCCCGGGGGATTCACATACTGTGTCGCCTCAGCCCACTGACAGAAAGCAAGTACCTTTTCGCAAGCGTCGCTTCCTTGATTGTTTGTTACCGCAATTGATGATGCGAAAAGTGGCTCAAACGTGATTTCAAGTAAATCACACACACTTTTCAGGCAGAACGAATTGAGCTCTGAAAGCGACTCCGTCTCGAATGAGAAACAGTCAGACAATAAACCATTGACGACGTGAAAGTAGGGTGCCTTCTTCCGATAGTGGTCGATTTGACCACGAATGCGAGACTTCCATTCATCACCGGCAATCCGGACGTCACGAATCTGGGTGTCGAGAGGATGTTTCTTGCGAGGGACACTAATATACTGCCATCCTGACGTTGGGTGCAGAATGCGATTACGGTGGACCCAACCATGCTTGATGTCCTGAGCAGTGTCGTAAACAATCCAACAATCAGAATTCGCGATCAAGCTGAAGTATCCCAGATATGGGAAGAAATACGGCTGCATGATCGAGAGTCGCATGACATCTTCACCCATACAGCGTCAATGCCAAAAACGAATAATCAAGCAACGAGGAGCGACTCCCAGATTGTTTTAGATGGCGCAAGAAACTGCGAGTTGATTAAGGATATCGTCTTAACAGTTAACGGAACTATCTCAGCAAGAAACGCGGGAGGCGTTGTGGGGACAAAACTCGGCTTCTATTTGGCTGCCATTGGTTCCGTCGACAAGCAAGGCTTGTTCCATTCCAGAAATGGGGAAACCGCTCCTTCTCGCTTACCAAACCACCTCCCTCTGCGCGACGCATGGTCTTCAATGTCAAAGGCCACAATGTCGTCGAGTCTCATAATGCACTCAGACCGGTCTCGAATAATGAGGACAGAGACGCGGTATTGCTGAGAGTTTAGAAAATTTGCGGGAACATGGCACATCGCAAGCCCACGATTCTCTGTCCACTCAATCGGACATTCGTTTCTGTCTGCAGTGGTTGAGACAAATGCAACGATATCACGCTCGGTTCGGAAGTGGAGTGTCACGTCTAGACGACGTTCTCGAGCCATTCGCTCAAACTCAATCTCAACACGCAGAGGCACCGTCAGGTCGAAAATACCGGAAGACCTTCCCTCATCTGGGGCAACACTGACTCGTTGAACTCGAATGTGTTCGTTGCTTGGAGCATCTTTTTCACCAAAATGAATTGATGAGAGACTGCTGTTAGAACCTTTCTCCAAGTAATGCCCAACGACAACACCGGTTTGATCATCAGCGAGAACCTCTCCCGATTCGAGGAGGATCGCTCGATTGCACAAACTTTCAACGGCGGCCATATTGTGGCTGACAAACAGGACGGTGCGACCAGTTGTTGCGACATCTTGCATTTTCCCGAGGCATTTGCGTTGAAACTCGGCATCGCCCACGGCCAGCACTTCGTCAATAATGAGGATCTCGGGTTCGAGGTGGGCGGCGACGGCGAAGGCGAGGCGGACTTTCATGCCGGAGGAGTAGCGTTTGATCGGGGTGTCGAGGAACTTCTCGACGCCGGAGAAGTCGACGATCTCGTCGAACTTGCGGTCGATCTCTGTCTTCGACATGCCGAGGATGGCGCCGTTGAGATAGACGTTTTCTCGACCGGAGAGTTCGTTGTGGAAGCCCGTGCCGA
This sequence comes from Planctomycetaceae bacterium, assembly GCA_020426325.1. Classification (GTDB taxonomy): domain Bacteria; phylum Planctomycetota; class Planctomycetia; order Planctomycetales; family Planctomycetaceae; genus JAHBXU01. Next base: position 11,756 of record JAGQQG010000035.1, read on the forward strand.
CTTCGAGCAGGCTGGCGACGCGACCGTGGATGGTGGCGCGGCCTTCGGTCGGTTCGGTGATGCGAGAGAGGATTTTGAGGAGTGTGCTTTTCCCAGCTCCATTGTGGCCGATGATGCCGAGGACTTCGCCTTCGGGCACGTCAAACGAGATGTCACGGAGTGCCCAGAATTTGCCAGCATCGTCTCGACCGGAAAGGTGTTTCAGCCTCTGAAGTGGTGCTGATGCCATGCCGATGATCGCTTCGCGAAAGGTCTGGTTCGCTTTCTCGCGCAGGCCCAACTGGTACTGCTTGCCGATGCCTTCAACCTGGACTGCAAGGTTACTCATGAGTTCTGATCAGACGATGTCAGCGAAGCGTCGTTCGACAAGACGGAAGTAGGTGGCACCGAAGACGAGCAGCAGGCAGGCGGAGATGGCGGAAACCGCGAGGCAGGACATGTCGAGTGGCTCCCCGAGTACGCTCCAACGGAATCCTTGGGTCATTCCTGCCATCGGATTGGCGAAGTACAGAAGTTCCCAAGTTCTGGAATACCCGCGTGATTCGAGGAAGTTCGTTAACTTGTTCAATGGGTAGCCCACCGGCGTCGCAAACATCCACATTTGAATCAGGAAGGGCACGACATAGCGGAAGTCGCGATAAGCGACCGTGAGTGCAGCCAGCAGTGAACCGACTCCGACCGCGCTGACAATCACCCCCACGAGAAACAAAGGTAAGAACACGATTTGAACCGGCGGGACAAATTGATAGGCGATCATCAGGACAACCAGCACACCCACACCGACGAGAAAGTCGACCAGTCCTGCGCCGACGGATGCCAACGGGACGATGAGTCGCGGGAAGTAAACCTTGCTGATCAGATTGGCACTGGTGACCAGGCTTTGCCCGCATTGACTCACCGAAGTGGCGAAGTACTGCCAGGCGATTTGAGCCGCGAACACAAACAGGAGGTAGGGGACAGTCGTGTCCACCTCCATGCCCCCCATCTTTCCGAACAGAATCACAAACACCAGCGACGTCATGAGGGGCTGAAGAATTGCCCAAGCGGCCCCCATGACAGTTTGTTTGTAGCGGACTTTGACGTCCCGCCATGTGAGGAAGTAGACCAGTTCGCGGTATTTCCAGAGTTCCCCGAAGTCGATCGTCCGCCATCCGGGCTTCGGTTCGATCACCGTGATCACAGCCGACACAGCATCCTGTGCAACAGCATCGGCTGTTCCAGAGTCCGAAGGTTGTTCGAGTTCTGCGACGCTGGTCACCATCTGATGAGTTCCGTGACGGTCGGCATATCGTTTTAGTCGTCGAGTCTTTCGAGATCGCAGGACGTGAGTTCGACGGAGGCTCCCTTCTGCAGGAAGTCGACCGACACCAGCAACCGACGTTGACCACGACGTTCGATGACCGTGCCAACTCGACCGGCGAGGATACCTGTCTTCACCCGAACCTTGGCACCCGGTTCGATTTTGGCTTCCGGTGTGAGATCTGTCCCCAGTTCAATGAGTTCGCGAATCTGTCGCAGGTCATGAATCAGACGCTCGGGACTGGTGACTTCGATGTCTCTCGAGACACACCCGGTGGTGAGCGCGGAATGACGATCGGTTTCATCTCCCCTCAGAAAGACATAATTGGAGAACAACGGGAGGTAACTGGTTCTCAACCTCCCGTTGGGAGAACGATGTTGCTGTTCGATCACCGGGCTGTAAAAGGAGATTTGCATGGCGGTCAGCCGGCGCATCAATTCCTTCTCGCGTCGAGATCGTGTGTACAACGCCCACCAGTGCCCCACATCATCGTTTGCGAGGGGCCCTTGTTCATCGAAGAGATCCAACGGAAACAGATCGTTTTCTTTCTTCAGTATGGGCATTGACTTGAACGCCAGTCCTTCGCAGTCTGAGCGTACTCCGTCCTCTTGGGTGACATGCACCCGCAAGGACCCTGAGTGTGTTTTGGGCACCGTCAAACATTGACGGTCGCAGCTTTCAGAGACTTCAGGAAAGCTGAGGGGAGACTATACCATTCTCGACCAGAGCGCTAAACACCGATCTCCTAGGGAAATACAACCATTTTCCAGAGAAAGGCTCGTCGGTGCCACCGTTTCAGGACACGGGCAGTTTCTGTGGGGCACTATACCCGGCAGAAATCGGGGCATGTGGCTCAGCAAAGGAAGATCCCTGCGGGGGCAAATGAACTGCTGGTGCTGCAGCGAGCTGTTGTACCTGTTCCTCAAATGAATGTAACCCAAGGATCAAATCAGACATCCATTGACTGAGTTCGACTCCCGGTTCTGCAAGTCCTGCGAGTCGAAGGCGACCGATCGCATGTCCATCCTGACAGACCAATGGAAGGGTTGCGTGCCACATTTGATCCTGTTCAGCACCATGTTTCCGCTTCCAGACAGCATGATATTCTTCATGCAACGCGGGCAAGTTCACATTGAGCTGAACCATACTCAGGTCGAATCGCTCAGCATAATCCGTCAGACGCTCCCACAGAGAGTCCCATTCCCGGTTCCCCTGTAAACGCGAACTGAACGGCTCATGTTTGCGTTCTCCGCCAGCCGGCAATCGAAGCACCGAGATGAAGAATGCCTTCAGACTTCGTACCAGCAGGGCACATTCGGAGTGGCCAAAAAAGCGAGTCAACACCAAAGTACTGATGACCGCAAAGGCGCTTCCAATTGCCAGAAGATCGTTCTGATACACAATGCTGGCCAAAGCTCCTGCTCCACAGAAAGCACAGAGCATTCCGACCCAGACAACAATGCGGGTCCCGCTGAAGCCCCTCTGCAGCAGCGTGTGGTGCAGGTGGCCACGATCTGTCGTGTAAACACTGCGACCTGTCAGCTTTCGCCGGACAATCGCCATGCTGACATCAAAAATGAGCACTGCCCACACGGCTGTCGGAGCTGCCAAGGCTACCGTTGCCGGTCCCTTGAGCGAACTACGAATGGCCAGCGCCCCGACGACGAGTCCAATCAACATGCTCCCGGCATCGCCGAGGTACATCTTGGCTGGCGGGAAATTGTAGATCAGAAAGCCAGCCAAGCTTCCCGCCAAAGCCAAGGCCACATACGCGTCAGGCTGATGCCCCGTCACAAAAGCCATCGTCGCGAGGGCCAGGCTGAACACCAGCCCAATACTCGTTGCCAGTCCATCGACTCCGTCAATCAGATTCAGAGCGTTGATGGCTCCCAGCATCCAGAATGCGGTAAATGGGATAGACAACACACCAAGATCAACAGACCATTCGAAAATCGTGAACTTGCGAATGACCAGGCCTGACGAGATCAGGATCGCGATTGCGGCAATCTGGCCGAGCAGTTTCTGGCGTCCACGCAAGTTGATGGAGTCGTCCAACAGTCCGACGAGACAAATGCAGGCGGCTGAGGCAAGCAGTCCAACATAGTAGTTCCAGTTTTCCAGGAACACACCGCGCCAATAACTTGGGAATGTCAGCAGCCCGATGAAGGTGGCTGAGAACGCAAGGCAAATCGCCACTCCGCCACCGAGGGGCACGGGTGTCTTGTGCAGCTTACGCACCCCGTCAGGTCGATCCACCATCCCGATACGGAACGCAAACATGCGTACGATCGGAGTGATCAATGCACTCGCAAGGAAGGCGATGCTGGAGACAGCAATCAGCGTGTTCATCAAACTCTTCTATATCTCGATGAGAATGCTGCCGAGGGACGGGATGTTGGCAAGCATTTGATGACAGGATCTATCGAACGTCTGCGAAAAAGTCATGAATGACAGCAAGAATCAGAGTGCGCCCGATGAGCGATCATCATAGCATTCCTGCTCATGAAATGAAATCAGCTTCCTCCAACTTCACCAACACCGCACAAGCTCCATAATTAGCCTATCCATGTCATTCCGTGCTGACTGAATGCACAGATCCGATCTCCCTGACTTATCAGGATGCCGGCGGTCATTTCTAGTCATTCGGCAGTCATCATAAGTCGTAGCTCTCGAAGCTCTTTCGAGATGTCTCGTCGATTGGGGGCCAGCAAGATCAGTACCGAATATTCACCTTCGGCCTCTTCAAGCTGTCCATTCCTTTGCAAGACCCGCGCCAACATCAGCCGTGGCTCAATTTCTTCTGGGGCCAATCGGACCGCTCTTCGATAGGCTTCGATTGCTTTCGCAGGCTCACCTTGAAGTTCGGCCAATCGAGCAAGGAGAATGCAGGAAAACTCGTCGGAATCCGCAATCTTTACTCCATTTGCCAATTCTGCCCCTCGTTTCGTTAATTCTTGCTGAACTTCTACATCATTGGTCAACTCGGCCAATGCAAGAATGACGTCAAGGCGATTGGGGATGACCCCTGCCAACAATTCATGCACCGACGCCTGCGAGATCAACACGGACCAAACAGCCTCCAGGTGCTTCTCTGACAGGGCAAGACTTCTGCTGAGAGCCCTTTGTGACAATTCGACATGACCAAGTGCATCTGCCAGCACCCCGGTTTTCAACAGTTCGTCCGGAGTTGATGGACCGATAAACAGGGCAACTTTAAGAAGAGTCTCGATCAGCTCGTCCGGATCGGAGTTAAGCTCCGCCGGATTTTGAAGGACCGTCAAGTAGGCCAGTGAGTTCGGGGCTGATCGCATCAATGGATTCAGCTGGATTGCCTCGTGAAGATGCCGGTAGGCAGGCACCAGATTCGATGAGACGACCGGCAGGCTGCGAATTGAGGCCAATCGATTCTCATCCCCACTCTCCTTCAGCGCAGTGACTCGCTCATGAAGCACCGGAAGTGAAGTTGATCTCCAGATTTGTGTGGCCGGTGTTTTGGACTGTTCGCCCAGAGAATCTCGGATCTCACGGAACGCCTGAAGGCGATAACGATCGATCCACCACTGGGCGACCGCTCGATGTAACTCAGCATCATCCGGTCTCAAACGTAATGCCTGAGCTCCCGTTTCGATCGCCTGTTCGATTTGCGCAATGGGGGTGTCAAGAGGCTTGTGTGGCAGAATGACGAATACCGGATTGCGTGCCTCGGACGCCAGCCGGGCGACATACATTTCCAACTCGAAGAGCCCTGCTGTAACCACGAGGATTAAGCTGAGCAGAACCTTTCCCACCCGTCCGTTCATTTTCACCAGACTCAGCCATTTCGAGACACGAATCTGTTCGAAGTCAGCGACTGAACACGCCATGCCGCACACGGCTCCACACATCACCGCAAACGTCAACCCGTTGGATGGAATCAAGAGGCCAAAATCTGTCACCGCCTGAACGGTTTGCGACAGTATTGCGCATAAACCCACGACTCCCGTGGCACGCATAGAGATATCCTCCTGCTTCAACAGGAAGATGGCAGCCAGTCCCGTCAGGACGAAGCCGCTGACATAGCACACAAACCCCAGGCTCCCCGTCTCCACGAGCATTTCCACAAAATGGTTGTCGGCGTTGACATACCAGGCATCGCTGACATGGGCCTGATAAGGCAGGTTGGCATAGCGATATGTTCCAAGCCCGGTACCAAACAAAGGGAAATCCAAGACTGCTCCCAGGGTATCCCACCAATGTTGGAGTCGACCTTGTGCTGCTGCAAAGGGGTCTCCCAAACTGGCAAGCCGCTCTTTGATTAACCCCCAACTCTCCAGCCACATCAGCAGACCGACGGTCGCTCCCCCAGCCAGGATCACAATCCCGAGCATCCCCCACAGTGAGCCCCTGCGTCCTTGCCGTCGAGAGGTGACTTGGATCATCAGTAGCGCGAGGAGCGGCCCCATCAAACCTGCGAGAATTCCTCCCCGCGACAGTGAAAACATCACGGCTGCACCCATAACGGTGATGAGGCCGAGCACACCAACCTCTGGTCCTTCCAAACCGGCCACGAAACTCAAGAAACGGGTTTTGAGAGGAAGTCGATTTCTCTGTCGTCTGCTTCCCGATTGATTTGCAGAACTTCGCAGCACGGACGCTTCGACACTGCCAACCCGAGCGTAGTGGGACCCCAGGGAAAGCAGCAGCCATCCCAGTCCTGCCGCCAGACACAGGTTCAGAAAACCGGCCGCATTGTTCCGGTTCACGAAGGATGCGAATGGAGTTCCTCCGAAACGCAGTGGCACCCGCCAGAATAACATGCCGTTCCATGTCAGTCGCTGAATGATTCCGAAGAACCCTAGCACTGCACCATTGAGGGCCAGTACAGCCCACAACCACTTTTGTGACTGAGGAGTTGCAAACCAGACCGAACTTAGCAGAAATGCTCCCATTGCAAAAAAGAGCTTCGCTGTCTGTGTGCGAGTCGTGACTGGAGAGATCGTTCCGGTCTTCGATCCATCGATCTGCAACTCATCTGCCCACTCACCAAAAACAGCGTGCTCCATTCCTGAAACGATCCCCTCATCTCGTGGGAGGAGTTGCATGGAGGCAATCAGAAGGAGCCCCAGCGGTGCTAACAACGCAACAGGCAGATGGAGCGGCTGCCCCGATGAATCGAAAATCGACTCAACCAGTCGCCAGATCAACAAACCTCCGAGGGCGAGGCATAAGAACCACAAGGGCTCAGGCGTGACACTGCCGAAGGCCCACGGTGAGGCGACCAAAGTCGCGATCAACACAATCCGTCCGATCAGCTCCATAACCGTGTTGTCGAATGAGTTGCAAGTTTATGGTGGGCACAAATTGACATTGCACATCTCAAGGCAACTGCTGCAAATGGCTGACTGGTCAGCCGTGCAACGAGAACAGCCCCTGTTTCACGATCTCCGTCGTTCAGATGCTACTCTCAAAAGAAACACCCCGGCTACCTCAAGTAGCCGGGGTGTCAGAGATCGTTGTAAGTCACAGGTTCATTATGGGACAGCCGGGCTGACAACCTGAATGACGGTTCCGTCATTATTGTTGTCGGCTAACGCTGCAGCTGCCAGGCCTAGTGCTCCCGCTCCGAGCAATGCACCGAGACCTTCTCCACCAAACGGGCCTCCGCCGCCACCACCGAAGCCACCCCCAGTACCACCGGGGACACCACCACCAGCACCCGGTCCGAACGGCATCTCGCCAGGAGGAACGGCAGCCAAACCATCACCAGAACCGAAACCTGATCCGGGGCCGAGGAATCCCAAATCAGAACTGAAGACCGGACTGACAGTAGCGATCGTTGTCTGATTGGCCACCATCGAAACTTGTTGGACTTCGTCCTCCACATTGGGACGGTCATTGAACTGAATTCGAGTGACCGGGAGGGATTCCTGTCCGGCATCTGCCGCAGGACCTGCCAGGTATGGATGAACTTCTCCTGCCAAAGCCACGAATGCATCGCTGCCAGCAACGACCAGCGAGTAGAAGCCTGGGGAGAGACCACTCACTTGGAAGACTCCATCGAAATCAGTTCGCCCTTCAGCGGCAATCTGACCCGACTTGATGAAGTAAACATCCAATCCGGGCACCGGTGGCTCCGGCTCGGACGGAGGAGCACTGCGAGCGATTTTTCCGACCACGGATCCATCTTGTCTCATCTCAAAACCGTGGCCCTGGATGAGATCACGGTTTCCAGCAACATTCGCCACTAAGTCTTCATTCGTGTTGACCAGATTCTCTTCCACATTCTCAGCCGGTGTTGGCTCCTGCTTCACAACCGATGGTCCACCAAACTGGAGGTGATCATCGATGATCTGTCGAACAACTCCCATGTCGCTGCCCGGAATCAAAGCCACGTCAATTCCAGCACCGGGTGCACCCATTCCATCGGAAGCCGGAGCGATCCAGGTACCAAAGGCAGCGAACCCATCGGGTCCGCTTACGAAGAGCGAGTAGGGACCGTAACCGAGGTTGCTGACTTGCGTCGTTCCGCTCAGTCCAACATTGACCTGTTGTACGGAAACACCCTCACGGACGAAATTGATGGTTCCCTGAGCGGCGGGCTGGACAGCGCCTCCAGCATACTTTCGCAATCTCACCGGAAGGTAGTCGTCCACGAAGATTCTGACTTCGGACGTTTCCGGCTCGGCTGAAGCGACGAGCGGAGCAATGATGGCATAGGTGCCAACAACCCCGGCACTCGCGACTGCGCTGCAAACCAGGAGAACAATGATCGCTGAGGAGATACTAAGGTGACGCATGGTAAGTCGAACCTTGAGGGGTAATCTGTTTCCAGAGAACGGCCGTTTAGTCAGGGGATGAGCGCCTCTGTGATGTCAACGCCCTTTGAAACCTATCACGTGGATTGAAAGTGTTGGACGGGAGGTTGCTTCTCGGACGAAAAAAGCGTCACGAATCGGTGCAGCCTCTCGACCTCTTTTCCCAACCAGCACAGAATACCTGTGCCGCAACACCAAATGCAACCCTACACTCCCCATCTTGTGCAAATCGACTGAAAGCGACGTGTCCCCCCCGGGAACTCCGAGATCATGATTCCCGGCTGACTCCTACGAATCACAAGCAACAGAAACAGCCCCAGAGTTGCCAGTCCAAGGCTGTCAGCTTCCGGGGTTGAGGCTGTTGAGACAGTGAAAGATGTGGCGTCGAAGGGAACAAATTGGGTCCCATCAGTGTAGTGAACGTTCCAGTTTGCATTGGTGTTTCCGATCAGACTTCGGTAGTCACCAAAGGCAGCCTCCCCGGAGCGGGCACCCGCATATTGTCCGCCATCAGCAGGGTCAGTTCCGTTTCGAGCGACCAGCACGGCCGTGCTCCCCTCAATCAGTCCCGTTCCCGACAAGGTGCCATCCACCTGATTCGAGTCATCGTAGATCCGCTCATCATTAGAGAACGCCGCAAGAAACGTCGTGGGGTTGGTCGCGCTCACGCCCGTAAAAGCGTAGATGGCCTCTCCGCCCGACAAAGCCATGACATCTCCATTCGTTGTGATTGTCCCAGTGCTCGCTGTTGGAGACGTCGCGAGGTTTGAGAAGGTCACGACTGTTCCCGCGGACAAGGCTGTCGTGACCGTCCAGGAGATTTCTCCCTCGTTGGTCGCATTAAACTGAGTCCCCACCCATTCGTTGTCATTGAAGTGGACCACGTTTCCAATGGCAGCGTCCGCCAGCAGGACGAAGGCGAAATCGTCGTTTCCATCGGTATTGAATCCAATGAACGCGATGTCGCCCGCGTTGACGAGATCCGCTCTACAAGAATGAGTCGCGCAGAACAATACGAACGGCGACAGTAAGATGCCCCACAAACACCGACAGCCCGCAAGACTCATGGTTAAGACCCTAATGGAGGGAAACGTTAGGAGTGACCACGATGCAGTGTGCGAGGAAGGTAACTTGAATGTCGCGAAATATCCACCCATCCCACCCAAGTTGTTACGCATCAACCTCTTCCGATGGATGGCCGCGTTCAAGAGCGGTTCGAGTTCCCGCCATTGCCGCGCAGACGTGCACTGAGAGTGACAACACTCGCAAATCCGTGAGTGGCGTCGTTTCAATCCTCACCCGCACTGGAACGACGCATCAAATATCCAACGCATCAACTGAAATGACCGCCAAATCAAATCCCTGAGTCAGTCGGTCGATGAAAGAAACAACAAACAATCGATGCTCCCCATGTCATCCAGTAGCCCTCACTCAGAAGTTCGCTGAGGTCCTGAGTGCGTCACGACCGTTGAGAGGATACAGCTGTTGTCAGCGCGGATGGTTCTTCGCTCGACCACGACAGAAGAATCGGGGTAGGATGGAAACATGACACACAGGGCTTTTCATCCGCGAATCGAAGAACTGCACCGACGACGATTCTTGCAGTCGGGCGTTGCAGGGATTGGCGGATTGTCGCTGGCCCAACTGCTTCGCAGCGAGAGTGAGGTCCGGGCAAGCACGTCACCTCCTGCTCGTGCCAAGTCTTGTATCTTCGTCATCCTCAGCGGCGGACCGGGGCAGCACGAGACGTTCGACCCGAAGCCGAACGCTCCGCGCGAGATTCGTGGTCTCTACGAAGCCATCGCCACACAGACGCCCGGAGTGCAACTCTCCGAGATGTTGCCGCAACTGGCTGCCCGGTCAAATCGCTACTGTCTGCTGCGGTCGATGAGTCACGAGGACGCTGTCCATGTGACAGCCGTCCATACGATGCTCACCGGTCAGCGTGACGGATCACGGTCCAACGAGTCCCCCTTCATGGGCTCGCTGATCTCGAAGTTCCGTCCTTCGGAAGCAATGGTGCCGTCATACGTCTGGCTCCACAACATGAAGACCGGCACTAATAAAGTCCCACGCTACGAAAGCGGACTTCACCTGCTGGGACATCAATATGCCCCTTTCCGAGTGGGCTACGAACTCGACAACCCCACGTCACCGAACTTTCGCGTCTCCGACTTCGATCCCCCCAGTGGACTATCTCTCACCGAGGTTGAACATCGCCGCCGCCTGCTGTCATCACTCGACCGAAATTCGTCCGGTGAATTGACCCCACCGTTTGAACAGTACGATAAATATCAGCACAAAGCGTGGGAACTCATGACGGGGCCCGCTGCTCGACGCGCGTTCGAGTTGTCTCACGAAAGCAACGCACTCCGCGACAGATACGGCAGGCATCCTCTCGGTCAATACTGCCTGATGGCTCGACGACTCATCGAGTCGGGGGTCAGGCTGGTCACGGTCACCGGCTGGCCCGGTCTCGCTCCCGGGGAAACGGTCCCGACCGTCACGCAGGTCTGGGACTCTCACGACAATTACTACGAGGACGGCGACAGCATGTACGGCAACGGCCCGTACGGACTCAAGTGGGCGCTCCCTCGTCTCGACCAGGCACTCGCGGCACTGCTCGATGACATGCGCGACCGAGGTCTCTTCGAGGAGACACTGGTGGTCGTGGTCGGTGAATTCGGCCGCACTCCCAAGTTCGGTGAAACCGGTCGCGGTCGCGAACATTGGCCCCACTGCTACACCGCACTGCTGGCTGGTGCGGGCGTCCGGGGCGGCATGGTCTACGGGGAGTCCGATCGCGACGGAGCGTACGTCGCCAGTGGTCGCCCCATCTCTCACATCGACTTCGCGGCCACCCTCTTCGACACCCTAGGCATCCCCCCAGAGACTCGCTACGGCCCCGACGGTTTCTCGTTCAAGGTCAACGAAGGCCAACCGCTCCACGAAATCTTTGGATGACCGGAACACCCAACTCTAAGCGCCACACAAATCAAGCTGCAGCCTTCTGAGTTTGACTTCGACGTCGGCGGATCGTGATGAACCCGAAGCTGGCAAGACCGATCAATGCGAGGTCGTGTGGTTCAGGAACGGCGTGGATCTGAACGTTATCGATGGCGGAAGTACCTGACGAGTTCGCTGCTCCGTCCCACTGAATTCTCAGATATGCCGTGGAGACATTATCTAATGCGTTCACCGTACTGAGATCAAAGGAAAACGTTTGATAATTGACCCCTTGCACCGTGTCAAAATTGCCACCGAACTGGGTGAAGCTGACGCCGTCAGTTGAGTAAAGTAGTTGATTCGTATCGAAGCCGTTTCCGGTTCTGCGTCCAGCAAAGGACAGGACCGGGTCGTACCACCCGTCCATCGAAAACGCCATCGTCAACCCTTTGCCATTGTTGGCGTTGTTCGCAAACTGGACCGCAGACCCGGCAGCATCACCGCCGAAAGCATTCTCAGTCGTTCCTGTTGACGCTGAAAGATCTGTCGACGGCCAAGTGGCATCAATCTCCATCGACGCGCCGGGAGCGAAACTCCGGTCAGCAGCAATCGTATGAGCGTCGCCATCGTAGGAATTGAAATTCCAGTTGGCGATCAACTCCGCCTCGCTCGTACTGGTGAGGCATAGACAAGACAGACAGGTAGCACAGAACAGGGCCCGCATCGACCAACACTCCTTTTTGAGGTCGAGAATCTTCTAAGCGCTGGAAGACGCTCACTTCTTCCGTTTGCGAATTCTATGTTCCGCAAGGATGCCTACACAACTGAGCAAGATGAGACATTTTGTTAAAAACAACAACTCCAGGGAAACCTGAGCGGGGGCAGCTTCAGGGGGAGTGAATAGTTTGGTAAAAGTGGGGGCCTGGGCAAGGGTTCGCATCAAATTTGCCCTGAGAATCAGTCGTGGATTACTGAGCTGCTCCCCAAGTCGACCAGCTGGAACCCGCGGTAGGACAATGACGGCGGTATGGAACCGGGTCGTTGTGATCACGGTTGATGCAATCGATTCGACGTAGTTTTTGAATTGCAGTCGACTGCCGGATCGTCTCCCCAGTGACGAGCCCTTGAAGCCGGAGAGATGTTGAATTGTCGTAGAACAGCGGAGTGGGTAGACAGAACTGCACTTGGTTGTGGGGTCAAACAGAACAAGCCATCGCCAAGACAGCGATGGCTTGTCGAATGTCGTGATGCGTGGTCGGCAGCTACGGGCTGAGTGGGGCGCAGAGGGAGCGGTGATGGGTGAAGTCGTGGTGGCTGTGTTCGACCCGTTTTTCGAATCCCTCGCCACCACGATTCCCCGGGCGTGGGTCACGCAGGAAGGCAGCGTGCTCGGAGGCTGGAGGAGCAGTGCCGGGTGTCCATGCCCGGTAGTGTTGCGTTCCGTTGGGCGTCGTGACTTCGACTGTCCCTGCACCGACGTTGTTGACTGTAAATGCTCCGTGGGCATCCGCTATGGTCGAGGCAACTCCGCGGTGAGAGCGAACGATGACCTGGGTATTCGCAAGTGGCTGACCAGCGGCATTCAGCAGGCGCCCGCTGAACTGGCCACGTGGGCCAAGAGTGATGTCGCGCCCCGCGTTTGCATCGGCGGAAAGAGAGAGTATGGTCAAACAGACGACCAGCCCGCCACAGCAGTGGCGAGTCCATTGAGAGACTTTCATTTCAGGCTTCCATTCTCTGAACGAATCGAGATGAGTTGAGAAGTAGCCCGCAATGATGTGTCCGCTCACCTTGAGATCAGACGAGCGGAACCTGACATTTCTCTTCGTCTCCGGCAATGTCAAAGTTGAGCCAATCCGGATAATCCGAACTCTGGGGAACTGAACACCGGCAGTTTTTGCCGATCCCTTCCCTCAGCTGAGGAGAGCCGAGCACGTCACCGAGACGCGTGTACAGTATCGGCAAGGGGGTAAGCGTAACACATGCATAGGACAAAGTCCGACCGCTTGCCACATCAACAGGTTCGCTCGCAATCCCTGTGGCAGACAATCGTTCGGAGACGTCACCCGTTGCTGGAAGGTTGCAGGCTTGATACACTGACGAATCCACCAAATCACACTCACTCCAGCGACAAGAGGCACAGCGCGACTTATGGGAACTAAGAAGTCAGGTAAAGGGCGGCGGAAGCTTGGACGAAAGAAGCGGCGAAATCGGGCCAAAATCCGGCATCGCAAGGGCTAAGCTGAGCCGTTTCGGTTCCTGAGTTCATCATTCAGACCACGACAGCCGACGGTGCAAGCCGTCGGCTGTCTGCGTGCGCAGCGTGGTAATCAGGGCGTTGCGTTGACAGACGTCAGACGGTCCATGATGCTGGAGACTGATAAGCCCGCCGCCGAGTCCTCCCCAGACTCGATGCCTCCATTTACTCTCCACTGCTCGCCGAGGTTGGACATGCCGGAACGACTCCGTGCCCCATTGGTCATCACCCTGCTACTGGCATCCGTTGTAACGCAAGCTTGTGCGGACGACGCAGCCCAGCCTGACGCTTCGATTGACGAGTTGAAGGCCGCAGCCGCGACTGCGGACGCTCAGCGCGAGGAAGCTTCGGGGCAGGTGAAGTCCACAACCGAGCAGCTTCAACAGATTGAACGGGAACTGCTCGACCTGCGACGTGAGCTGAAAAAGGCACAGCAGGACTTGAAGAGTGCAGAGGAGAACCTGCCTAAACAACAGGAGGCCGTTAAGGCCGCTGAGACTGCAAAGACCGCAGCAACGGAAGCGAAGACGGCCGCTGATCAGGCGCTCGCGGATGCCCAGCAACGGGCAACCGAAGCAGCCACGAAGGCAACGGAAGCAGAGAAGGCCGCCACCGATGCCGCGACAGCTGTTGCCGAAACCGAAAAAGCGCTGACTGCGGCCAAGGCGAGTGTCGATGCAACCATGCCCAAAGTCGACACCCTGATGGCGTCCCTCGAAACGATCCAGGGGAACTTGACCGCTGCCAGCGAAAAACTGGAGACACTCACCTCCGCATGGGTGAGCAAACAGCAAACCGTCGAACGCGCACTGCGGGAAGCGGGAGAGTGGGTCTCGTTCTCCGAGGAAGTGGCCCCTGTGTTTAATCAGCGGTGTGTCGCCTGCCACAACACGCGAACTGCCAAAGGACGCCTCAACATGGAGTCCTACTCCGGACTCATGAAAGGGGGCGAGTCGGGCGAGATCATTGATCCGGGCGATGGTGAACTCTCGACGCTGTGCGTCATGGTGGAAGATGGCTCGATGCCCAAGGATGCGGACCCGCTGACCGAGGAGCAGATTGCACTCGTCAAACGCTGGGTCGAGTTGGGAGCCAAACTGGATGCGGGTGTGGACCCGAACAAACCGCTGATCCGCATCATGCCCAAGCAGCCGCAGCCGACTCCCCCTGAGGCATACAACGTGACGCTTCCGGTGACTGCGGTCGAGTTGAACCCGGACGGTTCCGTGCTGGCGACCTCGGGTTATCACGAGGTGCTGCTGTGGAACACGAGCGATGGAAGCCTCATTCGTCGCATCAGCAACATTGCCGAGCGCATCACAGATCTCGATTTCCATCCGGATGGCGACCGACTTGCGATCGCCGCTGGTACGCCGGGACAGATGGGAGAAGCTCTCATCGTCAAGACGTCCGACGGATCGGTCGTGAAGGAATTGATCACCGTTGAAGACGCCATGTTCGGCATCGCCTTCAGCCCTGATGGAAGCAAGGTCGTTGCTTGTGGTGCTGACCGGGCAATCCGTGTGTTCGATGTCGAGACGGGCGAGGAGTTGAACGTCATCGAAGATCACGCCGACTGGGTGATGGACATCGCCTGGTCCCCTGATGGGACCAAGCTCGCCTCCGCCAGTCGGGACAAAACCGCTAAGGTCTTCGATGCTTCCACGGGAGATGCAGTCGTGACCTTCAACAAGCATGGGGATGTCGTATTCGGCGTGACATTTCTCCCTGACGGGAACACAATCGCGACTTCCGGTCGTGACAAGATGATCCGACTGTGGACTACGGAAAAGGGGGACCAGACACGAGAGATCGGCGGCTACGGGAACGATGTCTTCCAAGTCGCCGCCCTGCCTGACGGTCGGCTGATCAGTTGCAGTGCTGACAAGACAGCCCGACTGCATACCAGTGCAGACGGCAAGGAGGTCCGCAAGTTTGAAGGGAACAACGATTGGATCTTCGTCGTAACGGCACATCCTGAGACTGCTCGTCTGGTGACCGGCAGCTACGATGGAGAGATTCGGTTGTGGAATCTCGATTCGGGCGAGGTCGTGCTGAGCTTCAAAGCCGCACCGGGATTGGAACAGGTCTCGGCTCAGGTGACTCCCTGATTCGTCAGAACGAAACCGTGCTGCGAACGGTCGCGAATCGGTGATGAATTCGTTGGTTTGCCATCGATCGCAGATCGATGCATGAACCAACGACTTGCAACTCCGGACTCATTCCCTTCTCATGCGGGCGAGACGCGACAAACTCCTGTACGCTTTTGGAATTGAACAATAATGGACTACGGAGCGAAGTTTGCATCGGGATTGCCTTACGGAGACTTTCTGACCCGCTACGGAAGCGTCGGCGATCGTCGTCGCTGGGATGACTTTCATGCCCGGGTATCCCTGAGCGACAGTCAGCAGCAACTGTTGAAGTCGTTTGTGCGCGAGATGCAAGTGCTCGTCATGGCGGGAACATGGTGTGGGGACTGTGTGAATCAATGCCCGATCTTCGATCACTTCGCTCAGGCGACCGACAGGATTCAGTTGCGGTTCTTCGACCGTGATGACAACCCGGATCTCGCAACAGCTCTGCAAACATGCGGGGCACCGAGGGTGCCTGCGGTCGTATTCCTCAGTGAGGACGGCAAGTTCTGTGGTCGTGCGGGGGATCGGACCTTGGCGAAGTACCGACAGATGGCCTCCTCGCTCACGGGAGCTGCCTGCTCGACCGGGATTCACGACTCACTGACTGATGCGGTCGTCCAGGAGTGGCTCGACGAGTTCGAGCGGATTCAGTGGATGCTGCGGACCTCCGGTCGACTCCGTCAGTTGCACGGCGACTGAATCTCGCCACAATAGGGCTAAAGTTGGTCCCAATGACAGCCGTAGCTGAACTCACCAGATTCAGAATCTTTGCAGGGACGGACACTGCTGATTTCTGGCGAATCCAGCTACGACATCAGTGCTCTGAGATACAATCAGCAACAACCTGAGACTCTGGAAACGGTGGAACACATGACGCGTTTGATTGCGGTTGCAGCTTGCCTGTTGGGCACTTCCCTTCTCAGTGCGGGCGAGGTCGAACTGACCAAGATGGGAGATTCGGTCAAGGTCACGATCGACGACGAATTGTTCTCTGTCTACGTGGTCGATGCAAAGTGGAAGAAACCGTTCTTCATGCCGGTGACAGCGCCCGGTGGAATTCAGGTGCTCAAAGCAGAGTTGGGCATGACCCCCGCCGACGAACATGCTCCGGGCGATACGGTTGTTGTGGTCACTGGGGGAGCGACCCTGAAAGTTCTGGACGAAGTGCGTGGCTCGGTACCTGCCGGCGAAGTGCTGACTGTGGGTGACGTCGCGGAACCCTGGCTGTGGATTCCGGAGAAAGAAGGTTGGGTCCATCAGCGGGACGTCGCACCCGAGAAGGCGATCGTCACGCGGACGATTGTTGAGGACCCGGAAGAAGCCTCCGCACGTCACAAGCTCGACCGACGTGATCCGCTGTACTATGACCATCCGCACCACAAAGGCATCTGGGTTTCGATCGATCAGGTCAACGGCATCACCTTCTGGAATGAAGGGGGCATCATCAAAAACCAGAGTGTGGAACTGGTGACCCCCAAGGGAAATCCGGCAGTGATGAAGGTCACCAACCACTGGCTCGACGAGTCGGAGCAGCCGTTGGTCAACGAAGAAACAACGATCCAGATTTTCGACAACCGGCTGCTGGTCTATGACATCCACTTCAGTGCCGTGGAAAGCGAAGTGACGTTCGGTGACACCAAGGAAGGATTGTTTGGGATCCGTCTGCCCAACAGCATGCGTGAGTCGGTCGCGGGCGGTCCGGTGGTCAACGCGGACGGTATCGAAGGCGCCGGCAACGCCTGGGGCAAACCTTCGGCCTGGGTTGATTACGTTGGGCCGGTCGGGACTCAGGAGTATGGCGTGACCCTGATGGATGATCCCGACAACTTTCGTCCGTCCCGGTATCACGTCCGAGATTATGGTCTGTTCAGCATCAGCCCCTTCGGTGAGAAAGCCTATTCGAACGGTGAACAGGAAGCACAGCCGGTCACACTCCAGCCTGGCGACGATGGCATCTCGATGCGCTATGGCCTGTATCTCCATCGAGGCAACACTCAGGAAGGTAAAGTTGCTGAGGCGTACCAGCAATTCCTTGCTGTCCCCAAATGACACATCGAGTCCTCATCACCGACCGGCCGTGGTCAAATTCTGACATTGAGCGGGCCATTCTCGAACCGGCCGGGTGTGAGGTGATCGAGGCGCCGGATGGGGATGAGGCGACGCTCGTGTCAATGGCGCAGGATGTCGAGGCGATTACCACCTGCTGGGCACATGTGACGGCGAACGTCGTCAATGCGGCTACGAAGTGTCGGCACATCGCCCGTCTGGGGATTGGACTCGACAACATCGACATCCCAGCGGCGACAGCCAAAGGCATGCTTGTCACCAACGTGCCGGATTACTGCGTGAACGAGGTGGCGGATCACGCACTCGGTCTGCTGCTCGCATGTGCACGCAACATTGCCTTCTTTCATCTGCGCACGAAACAGGGAGAGTACGAGCTCAAGGCGGGCCCCCCGATGACGCGACTGTCCGAGCAGACGCTCGGCCTCGTCGGCTTCGGACGGATTGCACAGAACCTGCGTCTGAAGGCGATGGCACTGGGCCTCAAAATCATCGCCCACTCTCATTCAGAGAATGACTACGGTACCGGCTGTGAGATGGTCTCATTCGAGGAGTTGCTTTCGCGAAGTGACTACATCAGCGTGCATGCTCCGTTGACCGACGAGACCGAACGGATGTTCGATGTGGCAGCCCTGTCGAAGATGAAGCGGACCGCCTGCCTGATCAACACGTCACGTGGCGGCTTGATCGACGAGAAGGCCCTGTGGACTGCTCTTCGCATGGAGCGACTGCGGATGGCGGCACTCGATGTGTTCGAGCCGGAGCCTCCCGACTTGTCTCAACCCCTGTTTCAGGACGAGCGGGTCATCGTCACCCCTCATGCTGCATTTGTATCTGACCAATCGCTGCACGAACTTCGTGAGCGAGTTGCCAGGCAGATTCTTGCCGTCCTCGAAGGGCGAGAACCGGAGAACGTCGTCAATCCTGAGGCAAAGCACACGTCGGCCTGAACCTGGTAGTCGTATTTGACGGGTCGTGCCGATTGTGACGTTTCGGTCGTTGCCCTTTCTCCCGGTCAGCCTCCAATTCACGAGCTATGCTTCAGCGGAGCGATCTCCACTTGTTATCGCTTCGACTCGTCATGTTTCCGACGAATCAACTTGAACAGCGTCTCTGTTTTATCCCCGAACGTCATCATGGACTCCTCTGATTTGGCCTCGTCTCCCGAACAATTGCAGCAGCAACTGGGGGAAAAGGACAAACTCATTCAAGCACTGACCGGTCGTCTTGAGGACGCAGCCGAACAACTCGACCGCATGCGGCGCAACGGCAGCGACCGCGGCGTGCGCGTGTCAGGCGGTGGTGCCAGCGCTGAGTTCTACGAGCAACAGCAGACAGTCCTCGAAAACCTCTCTGCTACCGTGGAGCGCTGGGATGAGATCCAGCCCCGCGAGGCATTTGATCGGCTGGAAATTCGTCTGGACGATCTGCGGTCGCTGTTGGAATCCGCGTTGGACTCGGGCATTGCCCGTGGGGGAGTAGCACCGAAGCCCAGT
Source organism: Planctomycetaceae bacterium (assembly GCA_020426325.1). Lineage (GTDB taxonomy): Bacteria > Planctomycetota > Planctomycetia > Planctomycetales > Planctomycetaceae > JAHBXU01. The sequence goes on from JAGQQG010000035.1 coordinate 30,748, forward strand.
TCAACTGCAGGCAAGGAGTCACGATCGTCTGCTCCCGCCGCGAAGCCAGCGACAGAGCAGAAAGAGCCCCCCAAGAAGGACGCCCTCTCCGGCTGGGAGGCGATGAAGGCGCAGTTGATGTCCGGCGGAGACGCACCTCCACCAGCGCCCTCGGCTCCGGCCCCATCGACTCCTGCGCCATCGCCTGCCGAAACGCAGTCCACTGAAGAGTCACCTCCCGCCATCGAAGCTGCGCCGGTTGTCGAGGTGAACACATTCGCACCAACCCTGATTGAAAATGTGCCGGGCCCCGATCCGGTGGACTTTGAGACGGCGGACCAGAAGGTACTCATCAAAGCGGTGGAGGTTCGTGATGACTACATCGCCTACCTCACTCGACGGCTTCAGAACGAGGCTCAACGCACACGGCAGACGATCAACTGGGAATCGCTGAACAATGCCTCGGACGATCTCAAAGCGGTCCTGCAAGGTTTGGAAGCTGACTTGAGAGAACGTTTGCGGATTGCTGAGGTGGACCTCTCGCTGGAACGTGCCAAACTCAGCCGCATTCGAGCGAACGTTGAATCAGTCCAGAAGCAGGTCGAAAAGCGGATGAAAGAACAGGTCGCCAATCGGCAAACTGCTCCCGCACAACCGGCAGAGAAGCCACCTGCGAAAAACGACAACAATCCGAAGGGCTGGCTGAGCAGCCTGGGATTGCACTAAACGTCGAATGGCTTTGGCGTCTCCTGAATCTCGTGTCGGATTCATGTTAAGCTGGGTCGTCTCTCCGGTCTGGAATGCGACAAGTTGTCATCTGACTGCGAGTTGTGACGATGATTGGGATACTCCCAATGATTCCAGTTCGATCGGTTCTAGAAGAAGTCGAATCGGTTCAGTTCGTCAGACTGCTGGTTGTGGTGGTATCGGATCGATTTCGATCGTTCTTGGCCGCCTCACCCGCCCTGCAGGCGAACTTAATGATCGCTGGTGACAGAGTTTGCCGGATTTCGATCGCTTCGTCGAGCACTCTGCCCCGTGTCTAACAACCCTTGAGGCATCCCCAAAATGAGCTGGCTCCGATCAACTCTCAGGACCATCTATCGGCAGACAGTTCAGCGACGAAGCTTCGGGCACTCCCGCGTGAACGCCGCGGTCGAGTCACTTGAAGAGCGTGTCCTGCTGGCGGCGGCTGCGATCGAGCTGATGCCGAACGAGCAGCTACTGCTCGAACTCGTCAACCGGGCGCGAGCGAATCCTGAAGCTGAAGCCGCTCGCTACGGCATTAACTTGAATGCGGGCCTCGCTCCCAACACCATCAGTGCAGATGCCAAACAGCCGCTCGCTCCCAATCAGTTGCTGGTCGATGTCGCGGAAGCTCATGCTCAGGACATGCTCGATCGAGATTACTTCTGCCACACGGCTCCTCCACCGGGGCATCCCGGTGGTGCAACATTTGTCTGCTATGAAGACAACCCTCCCGATGAATATGTCACTTTCGATGAGCGAATTACCGCATCCGGATACAACTGGATGATGGTTGGCGAAAACATCAGTTGGGGAGGCATCACCCCTTCGAATATTCCGATTGATGAGATTGCTCATGTTTATGAGCGTCACAGGATGTTGTTCCTCAGCGAAGGACATCGACTCAACATCATGAAGGATGCGTATCGTGAACTCGGCACCGGCGTTCAATACGGACTCTTCACGAATTGGGATGACGGACGGACCTATCACGCCAGCATGGTCGCTGAAGAATTCGGCTACCGCGCGGGAAGCGGGTTTATTACCGGAGTCGTGTTCAACGACGGAGTAAACGGACTTGCCAATGACGACTTCTACACGATCGGCGAGCAGATCAGCAGCGGAGTCGTCACCGCAACTTCGAGCACCGGACAAGAATACTCAATCAATCTTGGCACCTCGGGCGGATACGCCCTGCAGGTGCCCGACGGAGTTTACACGGTGACCGCCTCGGGTGGTGCTGTCGGGGGAAACTATGTCATCACAGGCGTGATCGTTTCCGGCGGCCATAATGTAAAGGTCGACTTCGACACCTCGCTGCCACCGACCCCGGCCGATGCGGATTCGCTGGTCGGTCGTCTGGAAGACGGACGCGTCTGGGTCGCGGTTTCTGACGGATCGTCATTCAACAACCAGGTGTGGACGACCTGGTCGACTGACGTCGCGTGGCAGGATGTGCAAATCGGTGACTTCAACAATGATGGCAAAGAGGACGTCGCTGCTCGCAATAACGAAGGGGACTGGTGGGTCTGGACCGCAGGCGAGAACGAGTTCATCGGGAGCGAATGGGGAGGCGGATGGGCGATCGGTGACGGCTGGAGCAGCATCCTCGTGGGTGACTTCAATGGGGACGGTCTCGACGACATTGCAGGTCGGCAATCAAACGGACAATGGTCTGTCGCTGAATCGAATGGTTCCAGCTTTTCGACGACGTCGATCGGAACGTGGAGCACCAACGTCACATGGACCGACGTTCAATCAGGGGACTTTAACAACGATCAAATTGCAGATATTGTCGGTCGAGCGAGCAGTGGGTCGTGGGTCATTCTGCAGTCGAGTGGAAGTGGTCTCGCGCATGCGAACCTCTCTGCTGGCGCCTGGTCGACCAATGTGAGTTGGCACGACGTGTTTGTCGGCGACTTCAACAACGATGGCTTCGATGACGTGATGGGACGTGCGAGCAACGGAGCATGGTATCTCGCCAAATCGAATGGCTCCGGCTTTACCAATGTCTTTGCCAAAACGTGGTCCACGAACGTTACCTGGCACGATGCTCAGGTCGGCGACTTTGACGGTAATGGTTACGACGAGATTGCTGCCCGCTCAAGCAACGGGACGTGGTACATCATTCGCCCCACTGACGGCGGAGGCGGCACAACCAACTTCTCCACGGCCTATGGCGGTCTGTGGTCAACGAACGTCAGCTGGATCAACGTCGTCGCTGGTGACTTTGACGGCGATGGCCTGACGGACATCGCAGGTCGAGCCTCGACCGGCTCGTGGTACGTCGCCAGGTCCAACGGGAACCGCTTCTTCAATCAACTCTGGGGCGCCTGGACCACTAACAAGACCTGGCTCGATGTCAGCCGTATTCGAGTGGTTTGATTCAAAGAGAGTAGTCGTCACGCTCCGCGTGACGAAACAAACACTCACACATCCTGACGAAGATCAATTCCACTCCCTGACTCCGCTCATCACGCGGAGCGTGATGGCTACACTCGATGCCCTCGCCAGGAGTCGAACCTGGTCTTCGACCTTCGCAGGGTCGCGTGCCTCCGTCACACTTCGAGGACGTACAAGTCCAGAGTTGAGTGTCCAGAGTCCAGTGTGGGAACTTGGGTTCGTCACACTGGACTCTCAACTCTGGACACTGGACTCTTAAGTACCCCGCCGAGGAGTCGAACCCCGTCCGCCAGATTCGAAGTCTGGCATGCGTCCCTCACACCCGCAGGGCAGTTAGTTGATCAGTTGATTGGATGATCAGATGAATAGCGGGATGATCAGCGAGCCTGATCGCTGATCATCTAATCAACCAATCATCTCAAGTAAGGCACGAGCGCAAGGAGTCGAACCCTGTGCGTCAGTTTTGGTGGCTGACTGCTCTCCCGGGAGCACGCTCGTGTGCAAGCAGTCAGCTTTCAGCGATCAGCAGTCAGAATGAAGTGACTGCTGAAAGCTGATCTCTGACCGCTGCTAATCAATGAACGCCACGTGACGCATCGCTTGCGATTCCGTCTCGGTGTTCATCAACACTTGATGCCAACCATCAAGCACGATCGTCTTGTGGTCAGCATGGCGGACCTTGCCTCGGACGAACACGCCCGGATTCCGTCGCTGCACCATCCACGGAAGATGACGCAACTTCGAGTTTCCGCTCATGATCTTCCGGTATCGTTGAGGCGAGATGCCGTTCGGATGCTGCGGTGAGACGTAAACCATCTCTCCGCCGGTCCGCACCAGTTCCTCACAGATGTGCGGCTTGCCCGATCCGCGTCGAAGTGGCTCATTCCGCAGAATCAACAACTCCGGGAACTGCTGCTCGCCTGCCGGAATGAAGAACCATTCGCCCTGTCGGAGGAAAGCCTCGTTCCGACGTCGGTTCCGGTCCTTCCGCTTGACCTTCCGGCGAAGCAGTCGGTTCGTGGCCGCTCGTGGACGCAGTGCCTCAAAGGCCGTCTTCACATTCGAGACCGACGCCCGCTCCGGCACGGCTGCGACGAACCAGTGCCGCTCGTCATGTCCACACAGGAACTTATGCTTGCCGTCCGCCTCACGCGACATCAACAGCAGATGCCGCAACCGAGGCTGAGCATCCACCACCGACACCTCCGGCCGCGATCCCTGTCCGAACGCAATGTCGAAGAACTCACCTTCGCCATCACGCCCCACATCGATCGCCACACCGGTCCGAGCGAACCGCGACTCATCCAACCGGACGATCGACCGCACTCCGATCTTGGCGAACTGTCGTTTGATCTGCATTGTGTTCATGACTCACCTCATTCTCTCAACACTCGTCTCTCAACTCTCCATTCAGTAGCCCGACCAGGATTCGAACCTGGAACGCCCGGATAGAAGCCGGGTGTGATCATCCGTTTCACCATCAGGCCCGGCGTCCGCCGGATTGTGCCTGCGGCAGCAGACAACTCCGAAACCGAAAAGGCATCTCAAACTCCCACGCTGCCGCAGGCACAAACCGCCCGTGGCGGAGGCGGAAGGCGAGGGATTCGAACCCTCATGGCCCGGAGGCCGCACGGTTTAGCAAACCGGCCCGGCAAGCCGTATCCGACTGCCTTCCGCACCTATCGGAGCCCTTCCTACTTGGACTTCCGACGCAGCTTCTTCCAGACCTTTCTGGCGTATCTTTGGTCGAGACGCACCAGTTGGGACTGCCGAATATCAATTGTCTGTTGATGTCCATACGCCGACTTCACGAAGACGAACGGCAGGCAGATCGCTTTGATCTTCAAAGGCGTTCCTGCCTGATCGGAACAATATCGCACGCGGACTGTCTCCTCGGGCGATACATCGAAATCCCTCATCAGGAACGACGGCATCTCGACGATGTCGTTTAGGACGGCAACGAATTCCCCGCACTGCAGATCCTCGGGCGCGACGGTCGCTGCCAGTGAGTTGTGTTCGGTCGTGGTCGTCCTGGATTTCATAAGTCACCATCCATCTCGTAAGTGGACCTGATGGGAGTCGAACCCATCACACCGATCTTGCAAGGATCAGTCGCCTCCATCGGCATGCAGGCCCGGTTGATAGGGAACAGGGAATAGCGAATGGGGAACAGCAAAAATTGTGAGATCACCCTGGTGAGTATTCCGTGCTCCCTGTTCGCTATTCCCAATTTCAAAGTAGCGGGTCCGGGAGTCGCACCCGGCGGGCGAGGCTTATGAGGCCTCACTGAGCACTCGCTCACCCGCGTCAAAAGTTGAGAGGGGAGAGTTCAGAGTTGAGAGTGCGAAGCACTTGTGTGTCTCTCAACTCTCCACACTCCGCTCTTAACTCGTCAGTGGCCAAGGGGAGATTTGAACTCCCACGCCTTGTTCGGCACGGCGTTTTGAGCACCGCGTGTCTGCCAGTTCCACCACTTGGCCGTGTTTGGTTGAGGGTTGATTGTCTATGGTTGATGGATGTTTCATCGATACGTGCTCTGCTTCGTCCATCAACTCTCAACCATGAACCATCAACCTTCGAAGCGTCCTCGATGGGATTTGAACCCACGACCTCCACCGTGACAGGGTGGCGAGCACTCCGGACTGCTCTACGAGGACTGGTTGAGTTGAGGGTTGAGTGTCCAGAGTTGAGAGTGCAAAGCACTCGTCCGTCTCTCAACTCTCAACACTTCACTCTCGACTCTCAGTGCGTCGGGCAGGAGTCGAACCTGCACTGCGTAAAGCGGGTGGGTTACAGCCACTTGGGCACTCCAATGCCCAGCCGACGCGTGTTGGTCTTGGATTCGGAACGTAGCTGAACTCGCCAGAGTTCAGACAAACTTTCGGGAGACTCTGCTGAATTCTGGCGAATCCAGCTACTTCGGTCTCGCAACTCTCAACACTTCACTCTCAACTTTCTAAGTCGGGACGGTGGGACTCGAACCCACGATCTCGTGCTCCCAAGGCACGCGGGTTAGCCGCTACCCGACGTCCCGAAATCTGTTATCACTCCACGAAAAACGGCCCGATGCCAGAGGTGACATCGGGCCGTGGAGAGCTTTCCACGGAAGAGACATCACAGCTTGTGCGGTCGATCGGGGCGCAGACTGGCCGGACGCGACTCGATGAGCCGCATGGCCGCTGCATCCTGAATGGCTCTGTCAAATGGCTGTCGCATGAACCTGCCTCAACTCAAACTGCTAACTCAAGATTTCAGATCTGAAATCTCAGATCTGAGATGTGTCTGGATGAGTGATCAATCAATGACCGTGTCTGTCCACCAGACGCGGGGACAACGTCGTTGGTTCGCAGGAATTCGTGAGATTCAGAAAGAAATCCGATCTTCTTGAGGCTCTCAGGATTTCTTCTTTCGCTTCGTTCTTTTGGCCGCTTTCTTCTTCGATTTGGGCTGATAGCAATCCAGCATAACTTGAGCGTGGGTGACGATCATCTCTCGCAACTCCTTCGGTTCAAGCACCTCGGCCTGTGCCCCGTAACCGAGGATCCACCAGGAGATTTCCTTGAGGCCATCGACGGTGACGTGAAAGTCCATCGTGCCGTCGTCGTTCCACTCGACCCGCTGTGTTTTATGCCAGGTGACTTCCGCGACATTCGTTGCGACCCGAGGCTGAAAGCGAATGACGACCTCGGTCCGCTGGCCCCGCTCACGGATCATGTGCCACGCGTTCCCCAGATAGCGTGCGAGTGAGAACCGGGGCGGAATCTCGTATGCGTCCTCTGTGATCTCTGCATCAATGATGCGACCGAGGTGGAGTGTACGGACAGCTCGATGCACGGACGAGCGGCCGATGGCGTACCAGCTACGTCTGGCGAAGAACAGACGATACGGGCTGAACAGAGTCCTCAGCTCTTTCTGCTCAAACAGGCTGTGATAGCGGAGGCGTACGCTGCGTCGAGTCGTCAAAGCCCGTATCAACAGTTCGTGATACGGCTGCGCTTGGTCCAGCGGATGGTGACGAGACAGTCGGACATCGACCGCGTCGACGAGTTCACCGATCTCGCTTTGAAGATTGCCGGGGAGATTGCTGACTAGTTTCAGGCTCGCATCCCGTGCTGCCTGAAAGAAGGGCAGTCCGCCCTCCTGTCTCCCCAGACTGCGGGCCAGAATGATCAAAGCCAACGTCTCTGCCAGGGTCAGGTCTGTGGGTGGCAGGAAGGAGGACGTGGTCATCCAGTAGCCTTCTCGCCCCTCGTCATAGAGCACAGGCAGGCCGGAGTCCTGCAACATGCGGAGGTCGCGGAAGATCGTCCGACGACTGACGCCACAGAACTCCGCAAGATCCTTCGAGTTGCAGATGCCCCCGGACTGCAATCTCTCGATCAACTTAAGCAATCGGCGAATCTTGCTGACTGAGGCCATTTCGCCTGCTCGTCGTCACGGGATGTCTAAACTTGAATCACATAGGGTACCCGGCAACGACACAGCTGCAAAACGTGCATCAGTAGAAACGGAATCGATCGACCACGGTTTTCATGGGATTTTCTGAGGCAATGCCGGATGGAAAACCGATGTAACCCGATAGGGCAGCACGAGATTCAGACTTCTGTCAATCCCGAACTCTCTCTTGACCCCAGCGGCGAAGTGAGGACAATCCGCACCCCACAGGCAAGGAAGCCCCCGATGGATCGCGTTGCACAATTTGTCCTTTCCAGAACCGTCCCCCCCGTTGCTTCAGAGACGGCGAACCAGTGGACGCACGCTTTTGGCTGGTTTCTCAGCATCGTGGGTTCAATTCCCTTGATGTGGGTGCTCACATCAAGAGGCGGAACGTGGGAACTACTGGGTGGAACGATCTACGTGGTGACACTCGTGGCTCTGTATGGAGCTTCAACACTGTCGCATTCGTTTGACGATCCGACTCGCCGGCATGTCTTTCGCATGATCGATCAGATCTGCATTTTTCTCACAATGGTGGGTCAGTACACCGCCTTCTCGGTGGCTCATCTGCGCAGCGGTCCCTGGTGGGTCTTGCTGAGTCTGATGTGGGTGTTGGCGGTGATCGGCATTATTGCCCGCATCCGCGCAGGTGAACGATCCGTGCATCATGGCTGGTTTCTATCGATGTGCATCTTTCCGGTGATTGCGGTCGGTCAGGTCTTCGCCATCACGGGTATGGTCGGCCTCAGCTATGTCCTTCTGGGAGGAGCAGCCTATCTGGTGGGCTTGTGGTTCTTCGTGAATGACCATCGTCACATCTACTATCACGCTGTCTGGCACTGCTGCGTGATTCTGGGAAGCGTGCTGCACTATGTCTTCCTGTACCGCGCACTTGTTAGTCCGTCAGTCGTGTGAGCTTCTCCGAGCATTGACGAATCATCATCGTCGGCTTGCATTCATGTGCATCGCCCGGTCCAATCTCTGGAAGACGAGAATGGATATTCGATCGCATGAAGGAGTGACCGATGAGAAGATGCGTGACGGCTTGGCAGCGACAGTGTGACCTGCGAACTCGGGGATCGTTTGTCCCGGTCCTGGCATGTTTCTGCTTGCTGACTTCTCTGGTGACCCTTTCCTGCACTCAGGCCGAGGAGCCGGTCACTTCCCCTGCGATTTCGGCATCCCCTGCTCCTGATGTTCCTCCTCCCGATCGGGATGGCGATGACTGGCCTCAGTTTCTCGGAATCGAAGGAACCGGAGTTTCGCAGGAAACCGGACTTCTGAAGAGCTGGCCGAGTGACGGTCCGCCGCTCCTTTGGTCACGTGAAGTCGGAACCGGGTACAGTGCTCCATCGGTTCGGGGCAACCGGCTCGTTGTGCATCACCGCGAGCAGGATGAAGAGATCGTTCAATGCCTGCGTGCTGATACGGGCGACCCGGTGTGGCGAGTCGCCTATCCCAGCGAGTTTCGTGATCCGTATGGCTACAACAACGGCCCGCGCTGTTCGCCCCTGCTCACTGAGGACCGTTGCTACACATTCGGTGCGGAAGGCAAACTCCTCTGCCTCGATCTGCAGACGGGTGAACAGATCTGGATGCGGGACACGCAAACCGATTTCGAAGTTCCGAAAGGCTTCTTTGGTGTCGGAGCGACTCCCATCCTGGAAGGGAATAAGCTGATCGTGCTTGTCGGAGGGCAGCCAAACTCGGGGGTGGTCGCCTTCGATGCGACCACTGGTGAAACGCTCTGGCAGTCTGTCGGCAAGGAGACCTGGGACGGTGCTGACACGCGGGTTGCCAATCAGCCAACCTATGAATGGGAGGGGGATGAGATGGTTGTGAGCTATTCTTCCCCCATCGGTGCCACCATTCACGGCAAGAGACATGTGCTTTGTCTGATGCGGCAGGGACTCGTCTCGGTCGACCCAGAGACTGGCAAGGAGAACTTTCACTACTGGTTCCGCTCACGAGCACACGAATCCGTCAATGCCGCTCGACCGGTCGTGGTCGGTGATACGATCATGCTCTCCGCTGCGTATCGCGTGGGTTCGGTCCTGTTGCGAGTTGCTGAGGACGGGAAGTCCTTCGAGGAAGTTTGGTCGGATGCCCGCAATCTGCTGACGCACTGGTCGACCGCAATTTATCACGACGGTCACTACTACGGTTTCAGTGGACGTCATGAGCAGGAAGGATCGCTGAGGTGCATCACAGCGGAATCCGGGAAGGTTGTCTGGGAGACCAATGGGTGGGGACGTGGTCTGGATGCACTCGTTCGTGGGCCGAATGACACGATCCTCGATGTTGAGACCAAGGAAACCATTCCCTGGCCGTTTTATGGGCGCGGGTCGGCCATTATGGTCGAGGACAAGTTCGTGGTGCTGGCCGAGCGAGGAACGCTGGCACTGGTCGAGGTGAACGCTCAGGAGTGGAAAGAGATTTCCCGTTGCTCAGCACCGCAAATGCATTATCCCTGTTGGGCCGCCCCGGTGCTGTCTCGCGGTCGACTGTACCTCCGCTGCGAGGACGCTCTGATCTGCCTCGATCTGAAGAACCCTGAGAATTGAGGGGTTTCCAATCGGGCTCATGGGTTGTGGGTTGTCCCAAACTTGTCGCGACGCGATGAGTCTTCTTCAGGTCATTGCCCAAGGTCCCCGCAATCATCGTCATTCCCGCGAAAGCGCGAATCCAGTTAAGACGGTTTGCGGTGTCGGACGTTCCTCATCTGCTGAACACCGGACTGGATCTCCGCCTGCGCGGAGATGACGGGTCGACATCGAGCGGTGAAATTGAGTGGCTGCCCTTCTCTTGACGCCACAATGTTTTACGAGCACTTCGATTGGAGGCGACGACCGTGCGATTGATCAGGTATACTGAATTGATCGAACGGTTCTGAGAATTGGTCATGCTCTCGTTTTATGACTCTGCCAGATTTGGACGTCGTGACTTCCTCCGGGTCGGTGGGTTGTCGCTGGGCGGACTTGTGCTGCCGGAGTTGATGCAGGCGCGTGCACTGGCAGCAACTCAACAACTGCCCATCACTGACAAGTCGGTCGTCTTCGTGTTCATGCATGGAGGGCCCAGCCAGATTGAGACATTCGATCCGAAGATGTCGGCTCCAAGAGAGATCGCTAGTGTTAACGGTGAGATTCCGACGAGTCTGCCGGGCGTGACGTTCGGAAGTTCTTTCCCACAATTGGCTAGTTGGGCCGACCGACTGGCCATCGTGCGATCGTTCACAACGGGTGATGGCAATCACGACATCAAGCCGATCGTCAGTCGACATACATCGGGAGCCAACCTCGGATCGCTCTACTCGCGCGTCGCCGGTGCGAATCGTCCCCATTCCGGGATGCCGACCAATGTGGCACTCTACCCGCAGGCGGTCGATGACAGCACAATGCCGGCCATCAAGCAGTTCGGGGACTTCGAATCAGCTGGGCCTCTCGGCGGTGGCTTCGCCCCGTTCGCGCCCAGCGGTGGCGGCGAACTACAGGACAACATGAAACTCAATCTGCCGATGACACGAGTGGATGACCGTCGCTCGCTGTTGACCGGACTCGATCAGCTCCGGCGTGAGATCGAAGCGGGAGGCATCCTCGAAAGCTACAACGGACTCCGTCAGCAAGCCTACGACACCATCATGGGAGGCGTGGTCGACGCGTTTGATCTCTCTCAGGAAGACCCACGCACGATTGCCAGATACGACACTGCTCCCCTGATGCGACCGGAAACGATCGACAAGAAATGGAACAATCACGAGCGTTATGCCGACAACGCGAAGTCGCTGGGCAAACTGATGCTGCTCGCGCGTCGTCTGTGCGAACGTGGGTGTGGGTTCATCACTGTCACCACAAACTTTGTGTGGGACATGCACGCGGACGTGAACAATGCGACGATGGAAGAGGGTCTACGTTACATGGGCGGACCATTCGACCATGCGATCAGCGCTTTCCTCGAAGACGTGCATGACCGCGGGCTAAGCGACGATGTCCTGCTCATCTGTTGCGGGGAGATGGGACGGACACCTCGGCTCAATGCCAGAGGCGGTCGTGACCACTGGGGACGTCTGGCTCCGTTGATGCTTTCCGGCGGCGGACTCCAGATGGGACAAGTCATTGGTCGCTCGTCGCGGGATGCCTCCGAACCGGCCAGTGAGCCCATTACGATCCCGCACCTTGTTTCGACCATCCTCCATACACTGTTCGACGTGGGCGAACTGAGATTGAGAACGGATATCCCCCGAGAGGTAACACGAGCTGCGTCCGCAGTCACTCCAATTGCAGAACTCGTGTGACGCGTTCTCTTCTGAAACCGGCCCGATTCCCAGAGCCCCCTGATGAGTTATCAAGATACAGAGCAGCTGCCGTCTATCGGCTGGCGCGAGTGGCTTGCCTTGCCTGATCTCGGAATTTCCTTCATCAAGGCGAAGATTGACACGGGGGCCCGCTCATCGAGTCTGCATGCGTTTGACATCGAGACAGTAAAAAGAAGCGGTCAGAAGTTCGTCCGATTCAAGATCCATCCCCGCCAGCGCGATGACACGCACATCGTTGAAGCCGAAGCAGAGGTCCTGGAGTTCCGGACAGTCCGTAGTTCGAACGGCGAGGTCAGTCAGCGTCCTGTGATCATCACGCACGTCGAGGTCCTGGGAAATAAGTGGCCCATCGAACTAACGCTTGCCAACCGTGACGCAATGGGTTTCCGCATGCTGTTGGGACGTGAGGCGACTCGGCAGCGGTTTCTCGTCGATGCCGGTCGCTCGTACTACGGTGGTCGCCGACGACACAAGACCGGGAAATCTTGAAACTGTCACACCGCCAGCGTTTGAAATTCGCTCACTAATACAGAGAGATGCCTAAAAGATGAAGCTCGCGATTCTGTCATGTAGTCCCCGTTGCTACAGCACCCGGCGCCTCCTGGAAGCTGCTGAGCATCGTGGCCACAAAGCTCGGGTTCTCAACACGCTGAAGTTTGCGATTGATGTCGACAAGGGGTCTCCCGAACTGTACTACCATTCGAAAGTCCTGAGTGAATTCGATGCCGTTCTCCCGCGCATCGGAGCTTCGATCACCTATTTCGGTACGGCTGTGGTGCGTCAGTTTGAACAAATGGACGTATTCTGTGCCAACTCGTCAGCGGGCATCTCAAACTCGCGAGATAAGTTGCGAAGCCTGCAGATTTTGAGCCGGCATCAGATTGGGCTTCCCAAGACGACCTTCGTCCGGGATAAGCGAGACGTGCTGCCCGCTATTGAACGGGTTGGAGGGGCTCCGGTCATCATCAAACTCCTGGAGGGCACACAAGGTGTGGGAGTGATTCTCGCTGACTCGGTCAAAATCGCAGAAGCCATTATTGAGACCCTTCAGAGCACTCGTCAAAACGTCCTGGTGCAAAAGTTCGTCGCAGAGAGCAAGGGACGAGACATTCGCGCCTTTGTGGTCGGGGATCACGTAATTGCAGCGATGCGACGCGTCGCACAAGGTCAGGAGTTCCGCAGCAATGTGCATCGGGGAGGACACACCGAACGGGTTGAACTCGACGATACCTACAAACAAACCGCTGTTCGGGCAGCACAGATCATGGGCCTCCGCGTCGCTGGTGTCGACATGCTGGAAAGCAACGACGGTCCGCAGATCATGGAGGTCAACTCCTCCCCCGGACTTGAAGGCATCGAAAGCTGTACGCAACTCGACATCGCCGGAGCCATCATTGATTACATCGCTGCACAGGTTGATTTTCCGGAGATTGATCTGCGCCAGCGATTGACCGTTAGTCGGGGTTATGGTGTCACCGAGATCTACATTCCCGACGGTTCCGAGTATGTCGGAAAGTCCATCGATGAATCCGGTCTGCCCGAGCAGGATATCAACGTGCTCACGCTCTACCGCGGAACGACGGTCATTCCCAACCCGCGTTTGAAGCGTACACTCGAACCGGGCGATCGCCTGCTCTGTTTCGGCAAACTCGATGCCATGCGAGCGATGATCCCCGAGAAGACACAGCGAAAGCGCCGCCCGACCGTGAAGCTGCTCCCTCCTCAAAGTGACCTCGTCAGATCCAACTCACATGACTGACATGCTTGAGCGCAAATCGATTAATGATTGGCAGGGGCAAAGCATCGGCCCCGGCGAGAGTCGAGACGTCAAACTTGCGATCAGCGAGAGCTACAGCGGCATGACAGTCCGCATTCCCCTTCATATCCGCCGGGCAAAATCAGATGGACCCGTCGTCTTCGTAACCGCTGCGCTACACGGCGACGAAATCAACGGGACCGGAACCATCCGACAACTCATCAAAGACAAAGAGTTTCAACTGATCAAAGGGAGCGTGATTCTTATTCCTGTGTTGAATTTGCTCGCCTTCGACCGTCACTCACGCTACCTGCCAGACCGCCGCGATCTGAATCGTTGTTTCCCGGGATCGGCCAGCGGAAGCCTGGCAGCTCGCATGGCAAACACCGTCTTTCAGGAAATTGTCTCTCGTTGTGATTACGGTATCGACCTGCACACGGCTGCCGTTCGCAGGACGAACTATCCCAACGTTCGAGCTGATCTCAGCAGCAACCCGATCCGTCATCTCGCAGAAGCGTTCGGCAGCGAACTCATTCTGAATGGCAAAGGGCCGCATGGTGCGTTTCGTCGCGAAGCCTGTGCAGCCGGATGTCCCTCGATCATCATGGAGGGAGGAGAAGTCTGGAAGGTCGAGCCCCGGATCGTCGAGTCGGCGGCCCGCGGTGTGCGAAATGTCCTGCGAGCATTGGGGATGCTCGCAGGAGAAGTTGAAAAACCGAACTATCAGGTCCTCATTGAGAAGACCAAGTGGGTTCGGGCCGAACGCGGCGGCTTCCTGCAGTTTCATGTTTCTCCAGGAGACATTGTGAATGCAGGACAGCCTCTCGCAACGAACACGAACCTTTTGGGCCATGAACGCAGCATCCTCTATGCTCCGTTTGAGAGCGTCGTCGTCGGCATGACGACCCTGCCTGCTGTGAGTCCAGGAGAACCTGTCTGCCATCTCGGCAAACTCCCTGAAGGAACCCGAGCAGAGGATCTCCGTCGGTTGAGGTCGGAGGAATCGGGACTCGAAGAAAAAGTTGTCGAGGACCTTGCCTCCAACGTCCTTGTCGTGGAACAGCCGGGAGTGGTCGAGCAACCAGGATGATTCATTTCGTTCGAGACTCGGCTTACAGATCAATGTCTCCGATAAATGTCTGACCATACTCTCCGCGAGCTTCCTCGGTTCGATTGGAGTTGGTCCGTGAGGTTTCCCCGAGGACTCTGCCCGCCCCTATCGCTGAAGGCTGATGTCCACGTTCGTGGCGTCCCCACCAGGCGTCGGCATCATTGAACGACCAGGAACCAGCGGTCGGAGCTTTCGCCAGTAGTTGAGAGAGTTCGCGTGCCGTCTGAGGACGGTTCGGTCGCGATTTCTCCAGACAGGCCATGAGAGCATTCTCCAACTCGGGTGAGACACTCTGGCCGAGTCGTTCCGATGGAGGGACAGGTGCCTTATCGATGTGCTGCTGGCAGAGTTCGACAATACTGGTCGCATCAAACACAGGCCGTCCGGTCAGCAGGTAATACCCGACGGCCCCGACGGCATAGATGTCGCTGCGGTGGTCCACACCCAGTGGAGTCTGAATCGCTTCCGGTGACATGTACAAAGGCGTGCCGGTCAGCCCGCTGGCTGAGGTCGACTTGACCCCACCTTCTTCGTCCAGCGCCTTCACCAGTCCGAAGTCGAGCACCTTGATCACGTCCGATTCTCCTCCCCGCCGGTTGAGCATGATGTTGGCCGGCTTGACGTCTCGATGAACGAGTCCTTGCGAATGTGCCTCAAACAGAGATGCACACACCTGCTGTAACAGATCAATGACCCGTCCCTCCGGCTGAGGCCCGTAACGGGTCACGAGAACATCCAGATCGATGCCGTCCAGGTACTCCATCGCATAGTAGAACACCCCTTCGGGAGTCCGACCGTAGTCGTAGATGGCGATCGTATGAGGATTATTGAGCTGGCAGGTAATTTGCACTTCGCGCTCAAAGCGGGCGATCGAGGCATCGTTGACCTTGTCGATATCAAGCAGCTTGATCGCAGTCGGTCGCCGGAGCATGGCGTGCCGTCCCTTGTAGACGACCCCCATGCCGCCCGCTCCGATTTTCTCTTCGAGCGTGTACTGACCGAGCTGTTCGGCTTCAATTGCCGCCTTTTGTGCTTCGCGCTGCAGACGGGAGACGATCAGCGTGAACACAAAGATCGCGAACGAACTGATCCCCAAAAGAGCGTATAAGGCCCAGAAAGTCCTTTGCAGAATAGTTAGCGGTCGAAACGCCTCCGCGACGTCCAATTCAGTTGCGACGCCCATATTGAAGTCAGGAAGCCACGTCCAGGCCCCGACGACAGGCACGCCCCGATAGTCACGATAACCGTCGACATCGACGCTTGAGTTTCCCGCGATGGCACTCTCTGCCATATGAGTTAATGGCTGCTCCGACCGTCGGTCTCGGGACCGGTAGCCCGTCGTCAAATTCCCTCCGGGATCGCGCAGCTGGATGTTTAGAATCGACACCGAATCCTCACGGTCTGGCAAGACCCCGAGGAGAATCAGTTCCTCATCGAAACGGCTGTTCGAGACCATCACCCCTTGATTGTTGAAAGCAAAGGTTTCACCTGATTCTCCGATCCGACCGAGCTGAAGAATTTCGGTAAACTTCTCCTCCGGACGGATCTGAAAGGCCAACGCTCCGATGACCTGAAAGCCCGCATCACGAATCGGTGCGGCCACATACATGGTCGGTACACCGGTTCGGCTCCGGCCACGTTGATCCGGAATCGGAGCAACACTGGGAAAGGGAGGCGAGATTGATGGCTCTCCATCCAAAGCTCTGGCGAGGAACGATGAAAACTCCGGGATGTCTTGTCGCCCCTTGAGGTCTTCAAATGAAGCCCACTGAATTCGCTTGGATCGATCACAAATGAAAAACCCTTCGTAGTCGTGCGACATCATCAATGGACCCAGCTCACGACGCACTTGCCTGGAGATCTCCGCAAATGCTCCTTCATCTGTCTCCCGCACTTCCGAATTGGAATCGGCTTCTTGGAGTAGTCCGGAGATTGCTTCACGAAAATCCTGGTTGTTGGCTGCCGACTCGACATTCGACATTTGCACACGTATCCATGTGTCGAGCATGGCGACTTCGGTATTGAGCAACGTCTGCAATTGTGAGGAGAGGTTCTCCTTCATCGTTGTCTCAATCGCCCGCTGAACGGTGAAACCAATGACCGATAGCAGGAGGACCGCAACGATCGGCCAGACCCACAGCTGCTTTCGCATGAACAGACTGGCGCGGCTCATCGATCGCCCGACCTGTGAGTTGGCGAAAGTCATGTGCGCCCCAAATCGGGAAAATGATTTGGAACTTCGGAGCAAATTGAGTGGATTCATGGAGTCGTCGTCGGACTAAAATGCGGGACCATCGACGGCAGAAATCTCTGATGATCCTCGAGGGGGGGCAGAGTCCTCATTTCTGTGACACACCCGCAACCTTACAGCATGGTGCGTGACCTGATCGCAAGGCAAGCGCAATCGCCCGGTTGTTGTCTGGCTGAATGACATCCAGTGTCCGAATCTACAGGATTCACCGGTTGAACATTCGCGGAGCTTACTTCTCCAGCCGAAGTTGATGCCGGATCATCGTGCAGCTGAATGTCCCAGCCTATACAAACTCTTGCGTGGTCGGCTTGATGATCAGATCAGACACGTGCGCGCGTGGCGGAAGGCCCACGATCATCACCACGGCAGCGGCAACGTCCTTCGGCTGCAGGATGCGAGCCCGATGCTCCGCAGACACAGGGACTGGACGACGATCAAGGATGGGGGTCTCCACCTCGCCGGGATAGATATTGGTCACTCGAATCCCATGATCTTTCTCCTCGTTGGCGACACAGGTTGTGAGGGCTGTCATCGCAAACTTTGAGGCACTGTACGCAACGCCGCCCAAGGCACTGGCCCGCGTTCCTGCAATCGACGAGATGTTGATGATCAGCCCGTCTTGCCTTGCTCGCATCTGAGGCAGAACGGCATACATCATGTTGTAGGCGCCGGTCGCGTTGATCTGCATGACCTTGTCCCAGTCGGCCGGGTCACACTCGGCCATGGACCGCTTCGGGACGTTCGTCCCCGCAGCATGGAGCAAGACATCAACCCGTCCCAAGGTCTTAGTCGCCCACTCGACAAGCGACTGAGTCTCCTCACGGTCACTGACGTCAACGGTGTGACTCACAATCCCCGGTTCTCCCTGAAATCGTGCGGCCGTCTCAACGAGCGGCTCCTCCCGCCGTCCTGCAATGGCAACGCGACAGCCCTGCTCAGCCAACGCGAGTGCACAACCGGCTCCGATTCCCGTCCCACCACCGGTGATCAACACCGTTCGACCTGACAATGACATACTCATCTCTCTTTCAAAACCTCCCATCCAAAACCAACGAATCTCCCGGCGGAAGATGACTTGGCGAACATTAGATCTCACTCGCTGTCATCATGCCGCCGAGCCACAACCCGACAGCAACCGCTGCAAACCCCACGCAGACGTTCATGAAGACATTTAACACAGCAAGGCCATAGTCCCCATCGATCCAGAGTTGCACGCTCTGATAACCGAAGGTCGAGAACGTCGTCAACGACCCCAGCCCTCCCATGACGATGAAGTGCCGGGCGGTCGGCGAAAGCCAGTCACGATGATGCAGTGAGCCGACGATCAAGCCAATCAGCAGACATCCCGCCAGGTTGACGGCCAGGGTTCCTATCGGAAACCGTTTGAGCATCCAGCCACTCAACGCGTATCGCATCAGTGCACCCGTCGCGCCTCCACAGGCGACTGCCAACAGAGCTGTGAAGCGTTCCATTGTCACTGCTGAGCGATCTTCCACAAATGGCCGTCACTGCGGACATAGATCGCACCGTCTGCAATCGCCGGGGTGCACAGGATTGTTTCCCCAAGCTCATGTGTGCCGACGATCTTGCCTTCCTCATCCCCGAGCTCCACGGCGAAACCCTCGCCGTCCTCGTTGAAGGTAAACAGATTCTTGCCTGCAATGACCGGGCTGCCGCTGAAATTCCCTTTCAGCCGCAGCTGCCAGAGTCGCTCGCCGGTCTTCTGATTCACGCTTGCCAGCACTCCGCCCCGGTTGATGAGGTACAATCGTCCATCCGCAGCTGTGAGACTGGAAGTTCCCGGCTGCAATCCTCCCTCGTTCCACAGAATTTCAGGGACGCTGGGATTGCTCTCTCCCACTTTCAGCGCCGTCACCCCATTCGAGGGAACGAACACCACCTCCCCGGAGACAACCGATGAAGGGGTTGTCGAAGCGCCATCCTGATAGTTCCAGCTCTCCTCTCCGGTCTTTGGATTGACAGCCACAACGCCTTTGGATGACTGAATCAGCACATGCAAAGAGCCATCCGCCTCGTCTGTCATGATGACCGGGGATGTCCAGTTGGCAGCACGCGGTCGATCCAGTCGCCAGCGGGTCTCACCCGTTGCGGTATCCAATCCGGTCGTAAACGACTCAGCGTCATTTTCGACCATCACGATGAGCGTCTCATTCGCGACGACAGGGGACGACGCCATTCCCAAGCTGTTACTGGCATTGGGAAAGTCGTGTGTCAGCCCACGGTACCACAACAGGTTGCCATCCAGATCGAGACAGACGACATCATTCGACGAGTAGAAGGCGAAAATCCGCTCGCCATCGCTCGCAGGAGTCGGGGCTGCGACGCATGTCTTGGGATGGCAGGCGGTCCGTCCGGTCGCCCAGAACTGTCGCTCCCACTGGAGTTCACCCGTCTCAGCATCAAACGACAACACGTGCAGCCGTTCCTGCGAGGGCCCCGAACTGGCCGTCACGACTACCTGACCGTTCACGATGATCGGACTCGCCAACCCGCGACCGACCAGTTCCGCGGACCAGGCAATCGGGGCACCGTTCGACCAATCTGTCGGAACCGTGACCGATGACAATCCGTCGGCATCGTTCCCGCGGAACTGCCGCCAGTCCGCGACAGCACTGATTGTCAAAGTCAACACTGCACACAGGCAGAGAATGATTCGCTGCATGGTTTCACCTTTGATTTGTTATCGCCAAACAGACAACTTCACCTGACACACCTGATTCTCGAAGACACAACGCCATGCTGAGCCGTTACCGCGACGCCCGGCGGTCATCCGCCGGGTGGATGGCACGACCGGAGAAGTCGGTCACGCGGAACTTGAACTTGTAATCCTGTGCCCAATCCTGTTCCTGCTCGTTCTGCAGAACCTTAAGCAACAGGACATTCTCTCCCGGTTTCAGAGTTCCGCGAACTCGATACTGGTCGAAGAACATGCCTCGGTGATACTCCTCGCGAGCGAACAGCAATTCACCGTTCAGCCAGAGTTTCCACGCGTTCTGGGTCGAGATACGAAACTCGACATCCTGTTCACGATCGCTCTCAAACGTCGTCGTTGCATATGTCACCGATCCTTTGTGATTGGCGACCAACTCTCCAATGTCGAATTCGCCGTCCTGCTTTTCACTCTGGTACGACTTCCATTCCACCTCGCCCAGCTGGCCCTCATACTTGGCGCTGAAATCGATCTCCTGCTCGGGGGGATAGGCAACATCGAAGCCTTTCATGTCCTTGTTGTCGAACGGCCCGATCAACTTCCATGACATCAGCATGCCAAAGTGATCCACCAGATCGACCTCTTCCCCTTGTTCTTTCAGACCCTCGACAATCGTGTTGACCTGATCCTCATCGACAGCCCCTTCGAGTGCCTGCTTCCAGTTGGTGTGTGCGACGCTCTGATTCCCCTCTGCAACAGCTCCCTGAGCTGCCTCGATCAGTCGGGCCACGGCATCGCGTCGCAGTTCTTCGCTGGGATCATTCAGCATGGTGGGGATGATGCGATCGGGTGCTGACTCATCGACTTTCGCGAGCCACTCATAGGCCAGCCGACGAACACGCGGCGCGTTGTCCGTGTCGAGCACAAACTCTTCCAAGTCATGCTGGGGCAACTCGCCTCCCGACTTGAGAGTGTCGTCTGCGATCGCCTCGAACGCCCCTCGCAACCAGTTCATCGCCAGCGGATTCGCATCATTGCTCGCGTGCAGAATGGGTAGCAATGCCTCACGGTCCCCCTGACTGAGCTTTAACACCGCCTGCTGGGCTACGAGATTCCCCTGCCCCTTCGGGCCCACCGCCTTCACCTGCTCCAGCAGCGCGTCAATCTCGGCTGCCTGCACGAAGGACACGGACACAAGACAAATCAACAAACTCAAACTCAGTGGTCGCATGAACGATGCTCCAGAGAATCCGATAGAACGAACCATATCACAGTCACTTGAGAGTTTAATGAACAGTCACACGCATTGCAGCCAACTCAGCCCGCAAGATGCAACCGGATCGCGACCTGCCTGATCAGTGTGGCACGACGCTCCGCGTCGTGAATGAACGACACGGAATCCTGTGCAATCCCTCGGAGTAGGCTCAAGGTTTCTTTTGGAATCGCCACCGCCGAATGATGACCCAAACAAGGGCAACTGCCAAAAGGCTTGCGAATCCCACAGGCAATAAGGAAGCACCAGCGATCACAAGGGGACATGCCAGCAGGCCGACGAGACCGTATCGCCCATTCCAGGCCATCAGCTGCTCGATGAACAGCAGTGTCAGCACCGCGACGAGTAACCACCGCGAAAAACCTGTGGTCGTCCGCGTCATGTTGTCAGTTGTCTCCGTTCGACCGGCAGCTCCCAAGACATCAAAACCGACGCTGCCTAAAACCGTCGTGGACAGTTCAGTGTCCGCAAAGCAGCGCAGATGGCTTTCCCTGGGATCCAGATTGACGGCAAATAGCTGGGTATCGTCTGGCGTTACCTCCAAGGCATACACACCACTTTGTCTGAGGTCATCGATCGTCACTCGCAGCGAATGTTCCTCGACCACTCCGTGCAGCGGTCGGGTTCGTCCGTCCGGTTGTCTGAGCGTCAACGACTGACCAAACCCGTCTTGAGCGGAGAGTTCGATTGAGAGCGGTTGATCAACAATCGCCTCGCGAGCTTTTGGTCCGGAGGCGACGTATTC
Source organism: Planctomycetaceae bacterium (assembly GCA_020426325.1). Taxonomy (GTDB): domain Bacteria; phylum Planctomycetota; class Planctomycetia; order Planctomycetales; family Planctomycetaceae; genus JAHBXU01. The sequence continues at coordinate 52,436 of JAGQQG010000035.1, forward strand.
GACGGTTTCATGCATCATGGGCAGGAAGCTGGGCCACAGGGCCCAACTGCCCCACTGATCATCGAGGGATGTCGTGAACAACAGGACCCGACCGCTGCCATACGTGTGCTCAAGGATCGCCGGTGCCCCATCTTGATAAGACAGCACCACGCGTGCTCCAGAGTCCTCAGGTGTCCGTGTCTCGACGTAACGGTAGATGTTTGCCGTCGTCAGTCCCGACTGCAGGTTGCCCACGAACGGTTGCGTGATGGGGGACCCGGCAACCGGCTCTGTGAAGTGAAAAGGTTCTGTCTCATCATCAGACTCACCGACGACCCGGACCAGTTGCACTGGCATCAGGCCTTGGCCATCTCGTGAGAGTCGGCGATTGTAGTCGTCGAGCTGGACTTGATTCCCCATGCCAATCACGAGCCCTCCGCCTCCGCGAACGTACGTCTCCAACCGAGAGACTTCGTCATCACTCAGGAAGGCGACGTCACACAGAAACACGCAGTCATACTCAGCGAGTTCGGTCCGCACCAGATCGGCCTCGTTGATCACCGTGGGCCGCAGATCCCAAGACGACCGCATTCTTGAGAGTGCATTCGTATCGGCCGTGAGCAAGGGCTGCAATGCCAGTTCCAGGAAGTCGGTCGCTCCTTGCAGCGGCTCGGACCCCGGTCGACCATTGACGAGGAGTACGGCCAACTCACTCTTCACATCGACCGTCAACCAGCGGCTGTTATCCGCAGGCAAAGCATCCTCTTCAGCGCGGATCTGCAAGGCATGATGACCCGCTTCCGCCCACTGGGTGACGAACGAAACTCCTGTCTCACCGTTCGCTGGCAGATCGACCATCTCCGTTTGCAGGACGCGGTCGTTCTCCAGAAGCTGAATGCGTTGTTGCCTGAGCGTTTCCCGCCCGTGGTTCCGGATCTGAGCGGAGATTGATACCGGTGTGCCAACGGTGACCAGCCCGGTCTCGGCCTCTGCATTCAACACGGATGTATTTGTGATCACACCGGTTGTCAGAAGAACGAGTTCGATCGTCGATTGTCCGGCAAGCTCATCGAGTACTCGTTGAGCCCGCTCGCGTGACGCTGGGTCGTCAAGCTCCCAGTTGGTTCGTTGAAAATCACTGATAATGACAGTTCTGCTCTTTCCCTGCGTTTGAGACTGCTTCAGAAGTCGCAGCGCCTCGTCAAGTGAGGCCGGTACGTCGCCGAACGACTCGGTCATTTCCAGACGATCGATCTCCATCAAGACGTCCACTGATGAGAAGGACGGCTGACGAATGATCGCTCGCGGTCGAGCCGCAATCGTCAGCAGCTGATATGAGTCTCCGACCTTTCCGGCTTTGACGATATTTCGCACCCGTTCTCTGGCCTGCTCGGCCACGGTCTCTCCATCTGTGCGTGCTTGCATGCTCAGAGAGGTATCAAACACGATCAGCGTGTGCGTCGCCGTCTCGTCCGGAGCCAACAGGCCGCTCGACTCCAAGATGGGTTGAGCAACTGCGAGTGCTGCCAGAATCAGGATGGCTGTCCGTATACAGAGCAGTAACAGCGATTCCATCCGCAGTCGCCGTGTCTGCGATTCGGTCGCGGCCTTGAGGAACCGCATGGCCGCCCAGACTCTCTCGACGTACTTGCGTCGATGCAGCCATTGAATCAACAGCGGAATCCCAGCAAAGAACAGCCCCCAAAGCAGAAAGGGATTCAGAAAGCCGAATGCGAGGATCGAGATCCGCAGCATAGGTCACCCTCGCCTCACTCGATCTTGACTCCCCTCCTGACGCTTGAGGATTCGGAACATCGCTCCATCCAGGGGGTCATCCGTCCGGACACACAAAAACGTCATCCCCAGCTGATGAACTCCCCGTTGCAAAGCCCGCCGGGCTGAGGCGAACTCCTTCCGGTAGGCGTCCCGCAGGGCACGCGGTTCGAGCTGACGATCCCCCGTGCCTTCCAGACCATGAAAGAGCGTCGGATTCTCAAAGGGGAACTCTTCCTCCGCTCGATCGATGACCTGCAAGACGATGACATCGTGTCGCTGATGTTTCAGGTGTTTGAGCCCGCGTAAAAGACTGTCCGGGTCATCGAACAAGTCGCTGATCAACACCACCAATCCGCGACGCCTCACGTGTTGAGCCACCCTTCTGAACACATCGGCCATCGCATTCGACCCATTGTTTTCATCCGGGTGGCTTTCGTTGGTTGTCAGATCCTCCAGTGAGATGACGCGCTCCGGCTGCTGCCGTTCGAGTACCGCAAGGTACTGATCGAGATGGGAAGCCTGACTGGATGGTGGCAAGCGGTCGCGAGGAGCATGGTCGAATGTGATCACTCCAATGCCGTCCTGCTGCTTGAGCACAAGATACCCGATCGCGGCTGCAAGGTTGACGCCATACTCCAGCTTCGAGAAGACCGCCCACTCGGACCGGTACCGCATCGACTCGCTGACGTCCAGGAGTACGTGGCACGCGAAGTTTGTTTCCTCCTCAAACT
>JAGQQG010000360.1 GCA_020426325.1 Planctomycetaceae bacterium
CTCCGGTCATGTCCTACATCGAGCCCCACGCCCACATGGTCAGCCGCACGACGGATGACTACGAGAAACTCGCCATCGCCGGCTGCGAGGCGATCTGCGAGCCGGCGTTCTGGGCGGGTTTCGACCGCTCGTCGGCCCAGGGGTTTCACGACTACTTCCGGCAGCTCACCGAATACGAACCGAAGCGCGCCGCGAAATTCGGCATCAAACACTTCTGCTGGCTTTGCATCAACCCGAAGGAAGCCGACGACCCCGGATTCGCCCGCGAGGTGATGGCGCTCATCCCGGATTTCATCGACCGGCCGACCGTGCTCGGCATCGGCGAGATCGGCCTCAACAAGAACACCCGCAACGAACTCGGAATCTTCGAGGAGCACGTGCAGCTCGCGCTCGATCACGACCTGCCGATCCTCATCCACACGCCGCATCTCGAGGACAAGCTCAAGGGCACCCGCCTGATGCTCGATTCGCTGGCCAACTTCCCGAATCTCGATCGCGGCAGGGTGATCATCGACCACGTCGAGGAACACACCGTCGGCATGGTGCTCGATGCCGGATACTGGGCGGGCATGA
>JAGQQG010000361.1 GCA_020426325.1 Planctomycetaceae bacterium
GGATCATCGAGTCTCTTAATGCGGATAAGCCGTACGACGAGATGGTTCGATTGATGATGGCCGCTGACGAATTGCATCCGAACGATTTGGATCAACTACGTGCAACCGGTTACCTGGCCCGTAATTGGACGATCTTCAATCGTACCGAGTGGATGGACAATGTTGTTGAACACGTCAGCAAGGGATTCCTGGGTCTGACGACCAATTGTGCCAAATGCCACGAGCATAAGTTTGATCCGATCAGCCAGCAGGATTACTACGCGATGCGGGCGTTCTTCGAACCTTATCATGTCCGACTCGATATTGCGCCGGGTCAATCGGATGTAAATATCGATGCGATTCCTCGTGTGTTCGATGGTATGGTCGACGAGCCGACCTATCTACTTATTCGCGGTGATGAACGGAATCCTGACAAGTCGAAAGTCATTGAACCGAATGTTCCGGAACTGTTTCGGTTTTCGGAATTTGCCATTGAACCTGTCGATCTGCCTGTGGAGAGTTGGCAGCCCGAACGTCGCGAGTGGGTTATCCAGGCTTATGTGACACAGGCGCAAATTAAAATTGATGAGTCG
>JAGQQG010000362.1 GCA_020426325.1 Planctomycetaceae bacterium
AGACAGCCTCGCCTGTTAGCCGTGACAGTTCTACGGGCAACTGGATCGACGCGTTTCTGGCCGTTCGACTGAATGCCGCCGGCCTGCCGCTGTCTGCCCCTGCGGATCGCATCACGTTGCTTCGACGCGTGTCCTTTGACCTGACCGGCCTGCCGCCGACTCCGGAAGAGGTCGATACGTTCATGAACGACAAGTCTCCGGATGCCTGGCAGAAGGTCATCGACCGTTTGCTGAACAGCGACGCATTCGGCGAACGCATGGCTGTGTACTGGCTTGATCTGGTCCGGTATGCGGACACCGTGGGCTATCACGGCGACCAGGATCACTCTGCGTCGCCTTATCGCGACTGGGTGATCGATGCGTTTGCGATGAACATGCCGTTCGACCAGTTCACGCGCGAGCAACTTGCTGGCGATCTATTGCCGGAAGCGACTACCGACCAGCAGATCGCGACGGCCTACAACCGCTTGCTGCAAACGTCACACGAAGGTGGCGTGCAGGTCAAAGAGTATCTCGCGATGTACGCGGCTGATCGCGTGCGGAATCTGGGAGCCGTTTGGTTTGGTGCGACA
>JAGQQG010000363.1 GCA_020426325.1 Planctomycetaceae bacterium
GGAATTTCAGCGGCACGAATCCATCGATCGGTTCGGTCGGTATGACGTCGATTATCTCGATGTCAAAGGGCAGGAGATGGCCAAACGGGCGGTCACGGTTGCTGCCTCCGGCGCACATCACCTGTTGATGCTCGGCAGTCCGGGGACGGGAAAGACTCTTCTCGCATCGCGATTGGGAACGATTCTTCCGGATCTTTCTCCGGAAGAAAGTCTGGAAACGACTCAAATTTACAGTGCCGTCGGACGACTTGAAGCGGGGCAGTCATTAATGCTGTTGCGTCCGTTTCGCTCGCCTCATCACACGATCAGCGAGGCGGGACTCGTCGGCGGCGGGAGTACACCGACTCCCGGAGAAATCTCGCTGGCCCATCACGGGATTCTCTTCCTTGACGAGCTTCCGGAATTCAACCGTCGAACTCTTGAGGTACTTCGCCAGCCGTTGGAAGAGGGACAAGTCACGATCTCCCGTGCGAACGGGACCGCCACATTTCCTGCCAATTTAATGCTGGTAGCTGCCCTGAATCCCTGCCCCTGCGGATTTCGGGGCGACCCCAAACGAAAGTGCAATTGC
>JAGQQG010000364.1 GCA_020426325.1 Planctomycetaceae bacterium
GTTGGCCGAGTTCTTTCTCCAATCGCTTGCGACCGGGAACGACTAGCTCGCGCGGGTCGAGACCTAGTTGATGCAAGACCGTGGCATGGACATCGGTTACGTAGTGCCGATTCTCGACGGCGTGAAAACCGAGCTCATCCGTGTTGCCGTGCGCGATGCCCCCTTTGATTCCGCCTCCCGCCATCCACACCGTGAAGCCGAATGGATGATGATCGCGGCCGTCGGAATGCTGCGAGCCTGGTGTCCTGCCGAATTCGCTGGCCCAGACGACGAGCGTTTCGTCGAGCAGGCCGCGTTGTTTCAAGTCGGCCAGCAGCGCGGCGATCGGTTGATCGACTTGTTTGCACAGCTTCGAGTGACTGGCTTTCAATCCCTTGTGTGCGTCCCATTGCCCAGCTCCGCCGCTGCTGCCGTGATATACCTGGACAAATCGTACGCCCCGCTCGACCAGTCGGCGGGCGGCGAGCATCTGTTGGCCGAACGAGCGAGTTACCGTTTGATCCAAGCCGTAAGACTTCTGTGTCGCCGCGGTCTCGTCGTCGAAGCGGACGACCTCCGGTACGGCCATCT
>JAGQQG010000365.1 GCA_020426325.1 Planctomycetaceae bacterium
GTGTGTGATCAAACAAATATACCGACTTGCAATTCCGAAAGTCCGGCTCAATGCACAGTTGGCAACTGCGGGGCATTTGCATTGCCAGTTTGAGCAATTTGAACATGCTCTTAGTCCTGGCTGCCGGACTGCAAAAATGCAATGTTCCGCTTCAACCCGGCAAACCGGGTTCGCTTTACCGCCGACTTTCGGAACACCGCGCCAAATACTTCCTCCGTCAATTCTACCCAGTCACCTTTTGTCATCGCCAACAGGTCCGGGTGCGGCTCGAAGGCCGGCTCTGCATGCCGCCGGGAAAAGCGGTTCCAGGGGCAGACCTCCTGACAGACATCGCAGCCGAACATCCAATTGTCCATTTTCCCCTGAAAGGCAGCCGGGATAGCCTCGCGTAGCTCGATCGTGAGATAGGAAATACATTTGGAGGCATCCAGAAAATACCCTTCCGGACTGATTGCCTCAGTGGGACAGGCATCGATGCATTTGCGGCAGGTGCCGCAGTGGTCCCGGATCGGGTCATCATAGACCAGGGGCAGATCGCAAATGATCTCAGCGAGGAAAAAGTACGACCCG
>JAGQQG010000366.1 GCA_020426325.1 Planctomycetaceae bacterium
CCGAAGATGTAGAGAAGTTGTGGATTGTTGAGAAGATCTTGGTGATAGATTCGGTATTGGTAGATGATCATTTATCTCCTCTCCAAGTTTTGTACTTAGGTTTGTTCTTCGGAATAAAGGTCCGGCCCTCGATTAGGGATAGGACTTCTTGTACCTCACTATCCGTTGCGTCGGAGATAGAGAGATAGACTTCCCAAGAATCATTGTCGTTACGTTTTGCAATACAACGTAACCCCGGTCTGAGATAGGTAATGGAGTCTTTCATCGCTTGTCCTGTAATGGGAAATGGACCCGCCGGGAATCGAACCCGGAACCTACTGATTAAAAGTCAGTTGCTCTGCCAATTGAGCTACGAGTCCACACAAATCAATTAGAGGTTGGGGTTATTCCGGATTAGTGGATAATCATCGTCGTCGTTGGTGATTATAACATCATGTATCCTGTAGTCTTTTTCTCTCATCATCTGAAAGTTATCAACCGCATAGTCAATTGCCCGGTTGTACCCTACAAGGTGACCGATGATGAAGAAGCAAAGGAAAAGCATAGCAACGAGTGCGAGAAGAATCCAC
>JAGQQG010000367.1 GCA_020426325.1 Planctomycetaceae bacterium
CCTGCTCCAGCAGCTCTCGCACCCTCTCGCGCCATCTCGCCCTCGGCAGGATGTCGGGATGGATGGCGAAACCCTCGGAGACGATGTCATGGACCGACATCCTCGGATTCAGCGATTGGGTCGGATCCTGGAACACCATCTGGATTTCACGGCGCAGCTCGAAGAGCTCGGCAGCGGGCATGCTGACCAGGTCGCGGCCATTGTACAGCGCCTCGCCTGATGTCGCTTCCTCCAGCCGCAGAAGTGTTTTCGCCAGTGTCGACTTGCCGGACCCGCTCTCGCCGACGATGGCGACGGTCTCGCCGGGCAGCACTGTCAGGCTTGCGTCTTCAAGGGCGACGAAACCGCCGAAATGCTTGGACAGGCCGTTGATTTCCAGAATGGGCTTGATGCCGGTGTCGAGAGGCGGGGCCATGTCGCCACTGCCCGGAACCGCACCGATCAGCTTTTTCGTATAGGGGTGTTTCGGTGCGCGATAGACTTCGGCAGCACTGCCGGTTTCGACGATCTGGCCGGAATTCATGACGACAACACGGTCCGCTGTTTCGGCGACCACGCCCAGATCGT
>JAGQQG010000368.1 GCA_020426325.1 Planctomycetaceae bacterium
CCGCATCCACCAGCCAGTCGCGATCAGGACGCTCATGCGGCGGTGGTGTGGCCTTTCTCCATCGATTTGAATTCTTCAGTGAAGGGCCACCGCCCGGAACAATCGCATGTACATGCACGTGAGATTCCAGATGCTGGTTCCACGTGTGCAGCACCATCGCGGCAGCCGCTTCAAACTGCTGCTCACTTTCAAGAACCGTTCGCAGCGACTGCCATACTGAATGAAACAGCAGACGAAACATTTCACGACGGTTCCCCAGCGGCGGGGTGGCATGTTCAAAGACCGTTGGTTGAGGGTGCCATGCTTGCATCGCGCAGCAGGGCAAGCATGTTTGATCGATCCTGCAACGGCACTTCGCGATGAGTCTTTGTTGCCCGCGCCGGCAAACGGTGTGCGATCGGTTGGTTTCATGTTTCCGACGACGACGTTCACATGCTTGCTCTGCTGCGCGATGCAAGCATGGCACCCGGCACCCGGCACCCGGCACGGGTAACATGCCCTCGATTGCGGCAGCATGATTTCTGTGGGCAGTCGAATCATACGGTGCCTTGAAGAGCACCGCTCGG
>JAGQQG010000369.1 GCA_020426325.1 Planctomycetaceae bacterium
GCTGAAGCAGGTACGTCTCCCGCGGTTCGGGCTGCTCCAGCATGACCATCACCGTCGACTGATTTCCGGCCTGAGGACGTTGCAGTCCATTGCCCATGTCTTTCTCCCGCGCGCGGCGCAGTTGCAGCGGTTCCGGGGTGACGAACTGACGTTCCTCGTCCGAGAGGTTCGGCCAGCTCTCCGGAACAGAAATGAACGGCGGACTGTTGCCGTTGTTCGGACCGATACCCCACTCCGGCACGTTGTTGAAGTACGCGAACAGCCGGTAGTAATCCCGCTGCGAGATCGGGTCGTACTTGTGATCGTGACAGCGGGCGCAGCCGATGGTCAGTCCGAGGAACACGGTCCCGAGTGTGTCGACGCGGTCGACGACGTTCTCGACGTGCCACTCGGCAGGGATCGAGCCGTCTTCCGAGTTGATCCGATGATTACGGCAGAATCCGGTCGCCACCTGCTGAGTGAATGTCGCGGCTGGCAACATGTCCCCGGCGAGCTGCTCGATCAGGAACCGGTCGAACGGCATGTTCTGGTTGAACGCCAGAATCACCCAGTCACGCCAGACGTGC
>JAGQQG010000036.1 GCA_020426325.1 Planctomycetaceae bacterium
CGCCCGTGTCCAGCCGTGCGAACACGCGCCCAAACGTGTCGTGCGACGGCACCCCATGCGGCAATTCGATGTATTGTCGGAACCAGTCGAGCTTGGCCTTGGCGAACCGCTCGACATCGGCCCAGCCGTTCGCTCCACAGATTGCAGCGGTCAACGCCACGAAAACCATCTCCAACAGATCATGATTGCACCCCCGATCGGCTCGCGGGTCTGTCACATGTTCAAAATGACGTTGTACATATTTCGCTGGACCACCCATGTTGCATTCCTCCGTGCTGAAAACCCCAACTGACCACCACGGCCAGTTGACTTCAACACAGAAGACGCAATCCTGAGACCAAACCCATCACCAACGTGCGATTGCCGTGGCGGTAACTGGGCTGCTGGTCTCTGACGATTCTCAATTATTGAGTGGTATCGAAGAGCAGTGGAGATCCCATATCGTCAAAAATAAATCCTACTGATTGTTACGACATTCTGAAGTATGTTGTCCAAATTTCTGGCGCCCAGTCCGTCGTAATTCCACTCTTCACCAGAAGCTCCGGCTCTCTCGTTTTGACTAACCCGTAGAGTGAAAAACTCCGACGACATTCAATTCGCTGAAACTGAGGGATTTCCAGGATAGCTGATTCCCATGGAACGCTTAATATTGGCAAGATCAAGCGGATCGTGGATGGTTTCCTGAGCGTGTCTCGTGTGAGCCCATGACGCTGGTTGACAAGGCCGCAGTCGACAGCAAGCAGGATTTTCTATTGCTGGAGCAGAAAGGACATGGTCGGCGCCGGAATCGGCCAGTGTCCAGTGCCAAGAAAGGTAATCAAGCGGAGGAAATGAGAGAATCTGGGGTTGAGATAATACCATGTATTACAGCATTTTTAGTTCGGTTTGGTTTTTGTCCCTACGGGCTGGCATGTTGCGTGTGTTCTACGAGTTCCTGCCCAGGTAGGGTCTGCCGAACTCCAAACAGTTGGGCGACAGCGCGCGTGAGCACGACAGACACGCAGCCTATTTCCCGTCGAAGAGGTTGAAGGTTGGCAATTGAACCTCTGGCTCACTTTCTTTACGCAGCATGTCGAGTTCTACGTGCATCAACATGCGATCCTCCACCTTGGTCAAATCAACAGAAGCGCCTCGAAACCACTTCAGCAACGGGGCTGCGTAGTCGGACGGCATTTGCTGGAGCGATTCAGGCCACGCGGTCGACCACCACTTGCGGGTGCCGTTCTCATCCTCGACGAGTTCATACTCACCATCAAGTGCGCAGACAAGCTGTGTATCGAGCAGTCGGTTTGCCAAATCGAGTGCCTGAGGTTGTGACACACGCAGTTGTTGGCTCAACGACTGCAACAAGAGCACATTCCCGTGAGAGACTTGATAGGCGCGGCTGAAATTCAACATCGTGATCCAACTCGCGAGTTGGGAATGGGCGAGATCACTGATACGGATCCGAATCTGAGCCATGTTTTCGGTAGGAACAGGCTGAAGGTGTGCAGATGCCTCTTCCAGCACGCGACGGTGAAAGGATAACACCGAGAAACCTCCGCCTTGCCATCGCCAGAGCCCCAGGGGAAGAGACGAAAAACCAAGCACGTCCGGTTGAGAAGTGAGGATGGGGATCAGATCGAGCAGGCCCAATTTTGGCCATGCTCCCAGGTAGCCGGGTGTCATTCTCAGGATCTGCAATGGTTTGAGGAAGCCGCCCGGGATCAAGTTGACTCCGGGATCGACATCTCGAACACTCAGGAACAGCTGATGTGCAGGAATGTCCGGCCAGAGGAGGCCGCCACGAAGTGACATCTGTACCGTGATAGCATCGTTTGGATTCGACTCGATCTTCACTTCGCTGGGAGGACCGATCATGGACAACATCCAGCCGTACTTCTTTTCAACGAGTGGAGAGACATGTGCGTCGACGACGACCCGCTCGTGACGTTCCTGTTCGAGTGCATAGCGCTTGATGCCGATCATCAGTGGATCCATCTGTTGCCACTCATCTTGAAGAAACTGGGCGCATCGGTTGAAGAGTTCTGACTCCGTGGGTGTGATCGCCGACAGCGGCATGTCGGGAATCGGTGTGAACGTGCCGCGTGCACCGCGGAGCGGGTCGATGAAACCATGATCGGTGATGAGGAGTGGCCCACGGTCACCGCGCTGTCCAAAGCCTTGCGGCAGAAATCCTCCCGCGATCAAATCCTCAATGGTCTCATGATCGCAACCTTCGGAGAGTGCCGCCAATTGCGCAAGTTGCACCAATTCCATATCTGTGATGGACTGCAGGCGGCGAGACAACTCGATCTGATATTGTGGACTCAGTAAGCTGCGAAAGAACGCCGACGAAAAGTAGGCGAAGATCGTGTCCTCTCGAGACAGCGGCATCTCTACGCGGGCATGCTGGAACTCGGCAGACGTCCCCAGTGATCCCTGACCACGTCCCGCCACGTAGAACTCTTCCACCATGGACTGCGATGTCGTCACCAGATGATAGTCGCCATCAACCGCGTAAAACGATCGCAACTGATTATCGGGGGTCGAGAGAAGCGATACCTCGTGACCAGCAATCGTCAGAGTCTTCAGCGTCGCTCTCTCCGCTTGCCGCTCTTGCAGGATGGTCTGGCGATCCGACGCAAGGCTCACCCCAACAAGGGCTGAATTGCTGGCTTCAAACAGAATCCCCAATGCGGCCCCCTCCTTGAGATACAAGTCGCGGCCAATGAGCGCGACGTCCGAGATCACCGTCGGTCCCATGACCTCAGCGAGTGCAGTTTGCTTGAGAGCCAGCTGACGCTGAACTCGCTCGTCCAAACGAGCGTTATGCCCTCGCAGAGTGACCATGCGGCTGATGTCGCCGCCGTAGTCATCCTTCAGATGATCGAACCAGAGATAGTTCGTGAAGCTCCCGAAGCGGAGATAGAAACACTCTTGGGGTACATGTTGGGCGATCGGTTCGACCTCAACCGGCGGCGCATCGCTCGGCATGCTGAGGGGCTGCCAAACAACCTCTGGAGACATCGGGAGACTGGCCACTTCACCAAGTCCGTCCCCACGCATCGTCTCTCGCAGCACGGCGTAACGCAATTCCTCGGTACCAAACAATAGTCCCATTGTCTGCTGAACTTCACTCTGATCCGGTTCCGCGATGCGAGTCAGTAAGGGCGACCGCAGCTTCAATCGCTGCGAAAGCATCGACGTAAGATATGAATGGATCAGTGGCGGGTAGTCGCTCTTTCGCTGCTGCTCACGCGCGAAGGCGTTGTAAGTTCTCCACCATCTTGCCAGGGACATGTCGTACTCCCGTGGTCTCCGTGCAGGAGCGGGCGTCAACACAAACTCATGGGGCTCGGGCGTAAACACGGTCACATTGAGTGGTTGATTTCCAGTGAACAGAAAAAAGACTTGCAACAGGCTTGGTAGCTCCGGCAATCGATCGCCGAACACTTCCGATGCAAGTTGTCCGAACTTGCCCGTTGTCAGCACCGGGTAGAACGCACGACCATTGGCTTCGATCAAGTCGAATCGAAGGGAGTCTCCATTCCCGGATTCCGTATGGGGTGCGATCGGAATTGTGACGTGCGCAACTCCAAACGGCTGGCCAGAGATCGCTCGCGGGCCGGGTTGGCCCTCAGCAATTGTCGGGGTCCCGATGAAAAACGCCCCTGACACAAGGAGACAGAACAGCCGCAGGTCGTATTGCATGTCCATGGCGTCAAACTCCTTTGCGTCGATTTTCCGTTTAGTGATGTTGGGATTTGATTCACATTGAAGTCGCGTTGGCGATTCGCCAGACACCGCGATCGTTCTCAGCGGTGCTATCACAGGCTTCGTGGAGCATACACACGGGCGTTGCTCCTCGAACATTCAGGAGTCGTTAGATACACATTTTCGAACAATTCACTGCATCCCATTTGTCGAAGCCCGACCCTGTGCGAGTCCACTTCCACTTCAATCAGTGGCAGCGTCTGGATCTCCTCCGGTAATACTCGAATGGGTGGTCAGTGATCACGCACCACGCTTGAGCGATCCTGTTGTCATAGTCAGTGAACGCTTGCAGGATGAAAGCCGATCGCCGTTGTAGAACCATCAAGTCTCACTCACTGATTTTGAAGCCTGCAATGGCTGCTCAGTTTTGACACACCAACCATCCGAATGACGCAATTGACGTTCGTGACGCAAATCCCGAGGCACTGCACGCGGCAAGTGGGTGACTCGTCGTCAAAGGCAACAACAAATGTGCCCGTCGAGCAACCCGCACATCGCTGCCCGACCGATACGCCTTCAACACCCTCTTGCGTTCCCGTTCCGTGAGTTGGATACTGCCTTTCATGGCTTGGCCTCCCTGTTCGTGATCCGTACCAAAACCACACGAACTCTAAAGCCAAGCCACGTTCTTTCGCCACCCTCACTTCGATTCGAGAGTGGAACTATATAGTAAACTCCTGTCGCCACCGTCTCGAAATCGATTATGACGCAGCATCGCAGCACCAGCTGGATGAAGTGCCCCGTTGACCTGAAGGCCATTCACGATGCTTAGCTGGAATCCGATTGACCGTTGGCTGATGGGCAATGCTTGGATCGGATCATCGATTGGCTCACATGTTGCTGAGTTGTGTGACCGGATTGGAGTTCGCTGGGCAGGCACGGCCGCAGAACAGCTCGCTATTGAGTATATCGCCAATCAGTTTCAGGAAGCGTCACTCCGGGAAACGGTGATCGAGCCGTTCGACCTGCAAAGTTGGGAGTGCAATCAGGCGTCGCTGGCGATCGGCGAGAATCAGAGGCTCGAAGTACGACCTTGCATGTTCTGCCCCTCAGTCAACGTGAGTGGTGAACTGATCGACGTCGGATTCGGGATGCCGCACGATCTGGATCAGATTCCGAAGGAACTAATCAAAGGAAAGATCGCCCTAATTGATGCAGGTCACGAACCGTTCTCAGAACCGACCACGTTCCCACAACGGCTGCGCAGACTGGCCGATGCGGGGGTCGTGGCCGCAATGACGCCATCGACTGCCGGGGGGCGCAGAACGGCTGACTTCACTGTCACGGACTGGCGTGACGCTGATCCGTATCAAGTGCCTCTGCCCGTGGTGCAGACCTCACGGGAGGTTGGCGCCCGGTTGCGCCATCACATGTCGGATCCCCGAGTGGTGACCTTACAAGTCGAGGCGAGACGCATACAAGGAACCTCATCGAACGTGATTGGCGATCTGATCGGAAGCGAGTGGCCTGACGAGTTGCTAGCCCTCTCCTCGCATCACGACACGACGACTGATTCGTTCGGAGCAAACGATAACGCCGCCGGAGTCGCTGTGATGCTGGAGACGGCCCGGGTGTTGTCGCAGTTGCAACAGGAAGTGGGCATTCGGCCCGGTCGGACCATTCGCTTTATCTCGTTCGGAGCGGAGGAACAGGTCCTGCAGGGATCGAGCAGCTATGTTGCCACGCATCACGGACCAGAGCCATTGCCCCGCTTGATGATCAATCTGGACGAACTCGCAACCGGGACCATGAAAGGGGTTGTGCTCCAGTTCCCGGAACTCCGTCAGCTGGTGCAGTCACAACTCAATACGATGAACGAGGGGTTGGCCTGTCATGTCCTGTCGCAACTCGACGTATCGGGGGACATGTTTCCGTTTTCCCGTCGAGGCATCCCGTCGGCCATTCTCTGGCGATGGCGGTTCGTCGGCCGACATCCGGATGTGGCATTCGGTCATTCCGATGCGGATACGCCGGACAAGCTGCGGTTTCGAGAATTGAAGGAGTACGCCGGAAATCTGGCGCGCCTGTTGCTGCGGCTCTCTCACGTGCCGCCCGAAGAGTGGCCTGAGAATTGTCTCGATCCTGATGAGATCGAAATGCGTATTGGGGCAGAACGCGGCACCGTCTTTCGGACCATGTGACCGTCGGCTTGGGTGTGTCAATTCAGTCCCAACAGCGCCAGGCTGTCTTGGTGGATCAGCGATTCGATCGCGTCGTGCTCCAGGCGAGGCAGTAACGTCCCTTCGAGTTGGTCGTTGAGTCTTCGCAGCCCGTCAATCGAGGCATCAACGTTGGTGAAGGGATAGTCGCTGCCGAACAGGAGTTTGTGCCACACCCCGTACTCCTGCACGAGCATGAGACTGTGGTAGAGCTGAAACGACCGGTAGTGAAGCGCGCTCACGTCGGCATAGACGTGCGGGTGCTTGCGGATGACGGCGACGCATTCCCCTTCGTACGGATGGCCGAGATGAGCCATGATGATCCTGACCTGTGGGTGGCGGATGGCGACCCGGTCGATGTGTCGAGGCAATGTACAATCAAGAGGCGCCTGCGAGACAAAAGTCGTGCCGGTGTGGAGAAGTACGGGGAGTGAGTGAGCTTCTGCGTACTTCCAGAGTGGGGCCAGCCGTTCATCATCGGGCTGGAATCCTGCATACATGGGCATCAGCTTGATGCCTCGCAGGCCCAATCGCTCATGGCCGTCACGCATCTCCTTTTGCCAGTCGTCCTGAGTTGGATCGAGTGACAGGAAGCCGATCAGCCGGTCGGGGTGAGCGGAGACATAATCAGCGACAAACTCATCGTCGACCCACAGACCGCTCAAGCGGGCCTTGCCTCCGAAGACGATTGTGCTTTCTGCGTGTGTGGCGGTGGCCCGGTATTCCGAGTAACGCACACTCAAGTCAACCTCTGCTCCCGCCCGCGCCCGGCGTGCCTGCTCTCGAAAATCGTCGTTGAAGTGAGTGGGATACTCCCACGTGTGACTGTGCACATCAACAATCATGCTCGCCTCACAGGCATTGATCGGGGAAACCGTGTAAGTTGGTGCGTGTTGCTGCGGTTTACGATCGCAGATCGCTTATGTCGAGGCAACGTTGTCGACAGTGCTCGGAGACGTTTCTGCCCACACAGACAAGCAATGGCATGAACTACTCCCGACATGACGCACCCACAACCAGGCCGACCAGCTTTCGCTGGGTGGTCCTTGGGCTCGTCTCGTCGGCAGCGGCGAGTGCCTATCTCACGCGTTACTGCATCTCGGCTGCCAACACGACCATGCAGGACGAACTGGGCTTCGACAATGCTGAGATGGGAGGCCTGATGAGCGCCTTCATGCTGGGCTACTTCCTGTTTCAGATTCCAGGGGGCTGGCTGGGAAATCGATTCGGCACACGAGCTGCGTTTGTGGCCATCGCAGTCTGCTGGTCACTATGCAATTTGTGGACAGCTGCTGCTTCTCTTTTGGGAATGCTCTGGGCTTCTCGGTTCATGCTCGGCGTCTTTCAAGCGGGCATGACGCCCTTGTCAGCCAAGATCGTGAAGGACTGGATTCCCCTGTCCAACCGGGGCATGAGTAGCGCGACGATCGGTGCTGCGATGTCTCTGGGAGGAGCTTTTACGATCGGCCTGACCGGCTGGTTGCTTGATCATAATTTCGGCTGGCGGGAGATCTTCGCCGCATACTCGTTGGTCGCAATTGTGTGGGCGATCCTGTTCGCATGGTTCTTTCGCACGTCCCCCCGTCAACATGCTTGGGTCAATAACGCAGAGTTAGCACTGATCGAGGGGACAGACTTCGAAGGCGTTGTGCGCTCAGCTGGACGTCCGGAGGAGTCCACATGGGTACTTACTTGCCGGATCGCGGGGAGCCTGAGTCTGTGGAGCTTGTGCGTGCAGTCATTCTTCCGAGCCGCCGGATACGTCTTTTTCGTCACGTGGTTCTTTGCTTTTCTGGAATACGTCTATCATATCGACAAAGAAGAAGCGGGGTTGCTGAACAGTCTCCCGCTGATAGCCGTGGTCCTCGGAAGCCTGGCCGGGGGAGTGGTCGTCGATCGTATTCTCACGGCGACCGGAAGCAGATGGATCAGCCGATCGGGGACTGCAGTTGTCGCGATGTTCGTGTGTGGCCTGTTGACGATGGCCTCCGCCTGGACAGCGTCGGCGATGCAACTCTCCATCGTGATCGCAATTGGGGCCTTTTACTCAGGGATCGGACTCCCGGCAGCCTGGGCCGCGACGATCGACATTGGCGGAAAGCACACGGCGATCGCGATGGCTATTATGAACATGGCTGGTTGTTTGGCCGGTATCATTCTGCCAATCGTTCTGGGAAACTGGTTCGACGACATCCGCCAAGCCGATGGTGACTGGAACCAGGTGATCTACCTGCACGCGGCGTTCTACTTCATCTGTTCGGCAAGTTGGCTGATGGTGAACCCGAACAGGAGTATTGACTGATAACAAACCACGATACCCAACAATGTCGAACTCGAATGACGAATGTCGAAGGAAGCACGAATTCCGAATGACGAAACGGTTTTGCAAACTGTGAAGCGATCATCACTCCATCACATTTCGGGCATTCGACATTTGGACATTCCTTCGACATTCTGATTTCGACATTCGTCATTCCCTGCCACAAGTCAGACTCCCAATCAACCCACGAGTCTCTCATGTTGTTTGACACGCACACCAATCTGATGTGGTATCCGGACCATCTCTCTGATGAGTTCGTCGAGTTTGCCTGGGAAGCCAAGCGGGCCAAGATGAAACTCTCGAAAGATGTGTACTTCGCCGGCAGCGATGTGCAGGAAGCAAATGCCTTCGATTCCAAACCAGACCAACTGCTGGAAGCGACCGCTGATGCGGACAAGGTGATCGTCTTTGGGATCAAAGCGCCCTTCACAGGCATCAATGCCGATCAGGAACTGATTGCACAGTTTGCCCGAAAGCACTCGGACAAGTTCATTGGCTGGTGTTCGGTCGATCCGAACGATGCGGACTGTGTCGAGCAACTCGAATACTACGTGAATGACCTCGGACTGCGGGGACTCAAGTGTTCGCCCATCTATCAGAATTGGGACCCGCAAGATTCGAAGCATCTGCCGTTGTTCAAAAAGGCGGAGTCGCTCGGCATCCCGGTCAACATCCATCAGGGAACATCGTTTGTGCGCCCCGGCCCGCTGAAGTATGCCAACCCGATTCAACTGGAGGACATCGCGATTGCTTGCCCGGACCTCCGGATCGTGATCGCCCACATGGGGCATCCGTGGGAGGATGAATGCGTGGTGCTGATCCGCAAACATCCCAACCTGTATACGAACATCTCTGCCCTGCACTATCGACCGCTTCGGCACTATCAGGCATTCATGACGGCGATCGAATACGGCGTCGAACACAAACTGATCTTCGGCTCGGATTTCCCCTCTGCGACTGCTGCCCAGGTCATCGCGGGGCAACATAAGGTAAACGACATCGTGGCCGGCACCAATCTTCCCAAGGTGCCTGACGAGATGATTCACAATATCATCTACGAGAATTGGAAACGCTTTCTTCCTGAGTACGCGTCGTGAGAGTGACCATGAGTCTATTCAATTGGTGTCGATGTTGGGTGCCTTTTCTCGTCCTGACGATGATGTCAGAAAGTGACCAGAATGCCGTTGCCGCGGATCAAGTCCCGCAATACGAGTGGGTGAACGTCACGATGAATGCGGCCTTCGCGCCTCGTGACGGGGCGGGGGCACTGTCTTATGACGGTCGCATGTGGTTCATCGGCGGCTGGAATCCGATCGACACATATCGGGAGTTCTTCCCACGCATCTGCAACAACGAGGTCTGGAGTTCGCGTGATGGTGACGACTGGACGCTCGTGAAGCCCAATACATTCAACGACCAGTCGTTCGACTCAACATCGGACTGGGAAGGTCGGCACACCGCCGGTTACGCAGTTTATAGGGACCACATATGGATCATCGGCGGCGATGTCAATCAGGGCCATTACCAGAATGACGTCTGGAACTCAGTCGACGGGAAAAAATGGGAGTTCGTCAATCGCGACAAGCCCCTTCCGTGGTCGCCGAGAGCACTCCACTACACCGTCGTGCATGATGATCGAATCTGGGTGATCGGCGGTCAGACGATGCCCGCATTCGCTAAGGAGTCAGACGTCGAGGCTTTCTATCGGGACATCTGGACCACGCAAAATGGTATCGACTGGCAAGAGGTGAAGCCTCAGGAACCATACTGGTCGCCACGAGGGATGATCGGCGGAAGTGCTGTGATGAACGGACGCATCTGGATTCTGGGTGGCGGCACCTACGACACGCCCCAGACGCCGAAACGCAACTTCTACAATGACGTCTGGAGTTCGGCGGACGGCGTGAGCTGGACCTGTCACATTGAATCGGCCCCTTGGGAACCGAGACAGTATCACGACGTCGCGGCCTGGGACGACCGCTTGTGGGTCATGGAGGGATACAACGGCACAAGTGGAAACCGCAAGGACGTCTGGCACTCAACCGACGGCGTCGAATGGCACGAACTCCCGGAAACCCCCTGGAAGCCACGTCACGCGGCCAGCCTGTACGTTCACATCGACGCCCTCTGGATGGTCGCCGGGAACAACATGGAACCGGATGTCTGGAAGCTCGTTCGCAAGTGACTCGCCGTCTGCCGTGTACTCAACTCCCTTGTGTTCTCTCAGAGATAAGATTTGAAATCCGAAACCTGAAACATCCTTCCAATGAACACATTACCAATCACTCCTGAAATACTCTCCTCCTCCGTCATCGCGGTGCCGCCGCTGGCACGAAATGCGGACTACTCGCTCAATCGCGATGAGAATCAGACGTTGATTCGTCATCTCGAAGCGGGCGGCGTAACTACTCTGCTCTATGGCGGAAATGCCATTCTGTATCACGTCGCGCTCAGCGAGTACGCCGAGTTGCTCGGCCTGTTGAGTGACGCGGCAGATGACGACACGCTGATGATCCCGTCGGTCGGACCGGCGTACGGGACAATGATTGATCAGGCAGCAGTCTTGCGGGACTTCGACTTCCCAACGGCCATGATCCTCCCTCAACGGGATGTCTGTACGGCGGCCGGGATTGCCACGGGCGTGCGAAAATTCGTCGACGCTTACGGTCGCCCGGCAGTGCTATACATCAAACACGACGGCTTCATCGACGTCGGATCAGTGAAGCGTCTGATGGACGACGGGCTGCTGTCCTGGATCAAGTATGCCATTGTGCGAGATGACACGTCCGATGATCCCTATCTCAAGGAACTCGTGGACACCATCGGCCCGGATCGAGTTGTCAGTGGCATCGGTGAGCAGCCGGCACGAGCGCACCTCCAAGAGTTTGGCCTGTGCGGCTTTACCTCCGGCTGTGTGTGCATCGCACCGGGACAGTCTATGCAAATGCTGCGTTCGTTGAAGTCGGGAGACACCGAGACTGCGGACCGCATTCGCAGGACGTTCCAACCGCTTGAGGACCTGCGGAACTCGATCAACCCTGTCCGCATACTGCATGCAGCGGTCACCCTTGCCGGAATTGCGGAGATGGGCCCCGTCCTGCCGTTGCTGAGCGAGATCGACGCGAGTGATCGGGATCGCGTCCAGAGAGCGGCGAGGGAACTTTTGGCCCAAGAGGCTCCGCACGATGAAAGTGTTCACGCATGAAAATCACCCGCATTGAAGCGATCCCGGTCAATGTCCCGCTCAAGCCGGGCATGACGACCAAGACATCACACGGCGTTCATGCGACGTCACCCTATGTCATCGTCCGGATCCATACCGATGATGGGCATATCGGACTGGGTGAGGCGACCGTCGCCCCGCGCTGGAGTGGCGAGACCAGCCTCGGCAGCATCGCGATCATCGAAGGCCTGTTCGCTCCGTTGCTCGTGGGCGAAGATCCGAGAGAGGTCACGCGGCTGCGCGGTCTGCTGGAATCGGCGATCCGACTCAACCCGTTCACCAAGGCGGCCGTTGAAATGGCTCTCTGGGACCTCTCTGGAAAAGCGGCGGGCGTGCCTGTTTACCAACTGCTGGGAGGTAAGGTTCGGGACTTAATGCCAATCCGCATGGTTGTCGGTTCGATCGATGTGGCCGGTGCAGTGGAACTCGCGAAGTCATTTCTGGATCGAGGAGTGAAGTGCCTGAAGGTCAAAGTAGGACTTGATCCACAGCAGGACATCGAACGGGTACGGGCTGTCCGAGAACTCGCAGGGCCTGACATCCCGATCAGCGTCGATGCCAACTGCGGCTGGACCGTCTCGCAGGCGACGGAAACCCTTCAGCGGTTGCGTCAGTTCAACATTCTGTTCGCGGAGCAGCCGATTGCGACCGGCGATCCGTCTGAACTGGCTGCACTGCGTCGACGGACCGAAATCCCCCTGATGGCCGACGAGAGTGCCTTCACGCCGGGTGATGTCTGGACGCTGAGTACCCATCGAGCTGTGGACATCATCAGCGTCTACCCCGGCAAGAACGGCGGAATTTGCGGAACAGTGGAATGCGTTCACGCAGCCAAGGCGGCCGGGCTGCCCTGTGCAATGGGAAGCAATCTCGAACTGGGTGTCGGCACCGCAGCCATGCTGCATCTGGGTGCCGCACTCCCGACCATCGCCAGCGAACACTTCCCCGGCGACTTCATCGGCCCATTGTATCATCAGGTCGACCTCTTAAAGACTCCACTTCAGCTAGGACCTGCCGCTGCAACCGCCCCTAATGGACCAGGCTTAGGAGTGGAACTTGATGAAGCGCAACTGGAACAATACCGCGACCATTCCAAAGTCGCCCGAGCAACCGGATCCACAACCACAATCACATTTGAAGGGTGATGCTCACGGACATTCAGCAGATTGAGTAGATCACGGTTATCAAACGCCAGGACAATGCCGTCGAGAAGAAAACCTCCACCGCTATCGAATCGCGACGGCCAAATTTGGTCGGTTCCATCCGATAATCGGTTTCCCCTCCCCGTACAAAACACACACGCGAACAGGTCCTTGAGAGCGCTTTCGCCGCAAATCATTACCCGGTAACGTTCTCGTAGATTCGTGATCAGAGCGATGCAAGCGGCTCGATCACGCGAATCTTGAACGCTGCGTCAACTGCTCAACAGATTGGCAAGTGGAAAAGAGAATTTGTTGAACAGTTTTGAGAGCGCAGAGGCTTATTCGGGCATTCTAAAGAAGCGTCGCTTAACAGCATGCTGCCTGTGACTCTGCCGGACCTGCTGATCGTCCGGCGAACGAGCAACGCAACCGGTCTTGACCGAAATAGCGCGCACCATAGGATCGGTGGTGTTCAACAGCGTGGCTACGCTCGGCGGCTTTCCAGCGGGATATAAACACGTTGTATCCCGTGAGTTTCCAAATTCTGCAAGAGAGTGGACGGTACCAAGAGACCCCACGCGTTCCGCGACGACCTACCGCCCGCGTGCGAGCGACCACAGGAACAGATCGAGTCCATCACAACCAGCGACATCGTCAGCAAGTCGCGGTTTGGTGGACTGTTCAACTCGTCCTCGCGCCAGTTGTCGTAAATACCCGCATTCCCAAACCTTCGATTTGAATCCGAGGCTGTTGGCGTTCTCCGATACGGCGCGCTTGATCTCGTCGGAGACACCATCCAGAAATTCGGCATAAGACACCAACTCACGCACAACAGGAGAAACGAATGCGACAACCAATCATACGACACGGCGGAAAACATTATCTTGCGGAGCGAATTGTTGTGTTGATGCCCCCGCGATCCAAAAACTCCAATGCTCCGGCTCCAGACGATCCCGGCTGTGTACACTATGTCGAGCCGTTCTTCGGCGACGGCTCTGTCCTGTTCGCGATGGCCCCTGAGGATATCTCGGAAGTCGTCAACGATCTTGACGGTGAATCGTCGTGCTGATCGCGTGAAGCTGTTGTACTGGGACCGCGACGGGGTGTGCATCTGGTTCAAGCGGCTAGAAGCCGGCACGTTTCGCTTTCCGGCGTCCCAAGAGGGACAGACGAGCATCACCATCTCCGCCGCGGAGTCGGCCATGCTGCTGGATGGCGTGCATCTGGCCAGTGTGCGTCGACGGAAGCGTTAGGTGTCGAAATACTCCGGTCGAATGAACGCATGTCACATCATTATCAGCAAATAGCAGTCGTAAATATCGCTACATGGCTCTGGCTCTCACGCATACGTATCTGTCAACCAATACCGTGTGTCAGAATTCTGACGGACCGTGAAATGACAGCGGTTCAGAACGACTCACCAATTAACAGCGGCATTCGTTCGCTGCGGGTCATCACCCGGTAGTAGTGCGACGCGGGCTGCGTGATTGGATAAACCTGATTCTGCACAATCACTCCCCGGATACCTTCCTTGACCTGATACCAGATTCCTCGGTCCACACAATACGTTGCTGGAATGTCCGCTTGCTTCGGCCTGCGTTCGGACCATGCCCTTGATTCCAGTTCCTCAAGTGGACACCACCCAGCCCATGGCATGATGACCAACCGTCCGTGATGCCAGACCGGGAGCACTCGGGGACGCTGCCGGTAGAGGAACTGCACTTCCGGTTCACCGTCCCCACGATGCGTGACACGGTTCGATAACCGGTCAACCAGCTCGTCCGGCACTTCACATCTGGCTAAGGCAATGCCCATCATCAGAAACACGACTTCCCGTACACATCGCAGATATCGTAGCCGTAGGCTTCGTCCCCGTAGATATCGTTGATAGCCAGTGTCTCGGCACTGCGAACCGTGAACCGTCCCAACTTCTCATTCACGGTTCGCTTCAGTTCGTCCAGTTCCGGTTTGACCGGCTCAAACAGCGATCGTTGTTGACTCCCGATCACTTGTAACTCGTCAGCGACAATGTGCATGTGAGTGACCGGCTGACCTCGCCAGCCGATGACGAACAATTCCTTGGCAGCCGGTAACAACATCTCGCTGGCTCCCGTGGATGAAATCAGAGCCGTCTGACCGGACCACCCACCGGTCTTGAACGACAACCAGAGAGACAGCTTCCGTGTCACGTACCGATGCCAGAACATGGCCTCAACCAGTCGTTCCACGTTGCGGGCCACCCAACCCATGAGCCGGTCCCGGTCATCAGTCGTTCGTCCTACGCTCCCGCCACGGGCAATCCGCTTGTGCATCGGTCGACTAATGGTGATCGGAGTGATGGGCGTCCCGTTCAATTCCCACCACAGGCCCTCACCCACTTTCGTCAGCAGTCGATTGACCAGTTGCCTGTCAGCCTGTCGAAAGTCGCCCACAGTCCGAATGTCATGGGCAGACAGCTTGATGGAACTCCGCAGCGCGATCCCGGTGATTTCCGTGACGGGGAGTTCATCAAAGTCACCCACGGCTGAGACCGAACACCCGAACGGCTTGCGGGCATCGGATGCCAGCTTGGCGAGTGTCCGGGATGCCGCAACACCAATGCTGACCGGGACACCGACGCGGGTCAGGATGGTCTTCTGCATGGACCACGGATCAACGCCGGTCGCATCGAAGAACATCTCATCAATCGAGTAGTATTCAACAGTCGGGCTGAACTCCCGCACGACGTCCAGCATGGACCGGGACAGCACTTCGTACCATCGGAAGTCCCGCTTGACGTACACGCCATGCGGACACACCTTGACCGCTTCCCAGATGGGTTGCCCGGTCTTCACACCGGCAGCCTTCATTTCGTAGGACTTCGCAATGACACACGCCCCTTGATTCCCCAGAACCCCGACCGGGATTCCGCGCAGAGACGGGTAGCGAACCCGCTCGGCGGAAGCGTAAAAACAGTCTGCATCGACGTGTCCGATCATGGCCGGACTTTACTGAACATGTGTTCACAAGTACAGTGCAAAAATGTGCCACCGATATCGAGCTGAATTGCGGGCAAGCCAGCTTGCCGAACTGCTCAAAATAGAGCTGTCGAGACTCGACAGCTTGCCGGACGGAGACCTTTACCCGACGTACGACGTCCCTGTCGTTCGGCTGACCGACGATGGCCGGGAACTGGTTGCGATGTCATGGGGCTTGCTGCCGTTCTGGTGGAAGCCGGGAAAGGGAGCCAGGTCAACTTTC
This sequence comes from Planctomycetaceae bacterium, assembly GCA_020426325.1. Taxonomy (GTDB): domain Bacteria; phylum Planctomycetota; class Planctomycetia; order Planctomycetales; family Planctomycetaceae; genus JAHBXU01. Next base: position 15,841 of record JAGQQG010000036.1, read on the forward strand.
CAACGCAAGACATTCAACGCCCGGTGTGAGACGATCCACGAGAAGCCCACGTTCCGGACCGCGTTCAAAACCCGTCGATGCGTCATCCCTGCAAGCGAGTTCTACGAAGGTCCGACAGGCCATGCTGCCTATTTCCGATTGAAGGATTCCACGGTGATGTCCTTCGCGGGCTTGTGGGAGTCATGCAGCATCGAAGGCGAGACGGTCGAATCATGCACGATCGTCACGACGTCTGCGAACTCACTCGTGGCCGATTATCATCCCCGCAAGCGGATGCCTGTTATTCTGGACAGCGATGGTGTGCAACGTTGGCTTGATCCCGACGTGATCGAGAGACCAGCATTAGAATATCTGTTTGAACCCTTCGATTCGTCGTTGATGGAATATCTTGGTGTGTGATTCGATTCAGCTGTGGAATTCCGCACAAGCAACTGTCCGGATCCCTCCACTTTTTGCTTGCGTTGAACTCTGTCACAATGCAACCGTCTATGGTGGCATAGGGGGCCAGCAGAGCAATGCAAGTTCACTGTCCAGATTGTTCGACACGCTACCGGGTGGATGATGAACACGGCGGACGCTGGAGAGATTGCTCCAAATGCGGGGCAAAGTTCATGCTGCCAATTCCGGTCGCCTCCTGCTTACCTGAATGGGCCTTAAGTGCACCGTGGCCGAAGTTGCTTCGATTCGTCAACAACAGCGGTGCCCGTGGTCATAGTCCGGGAACCATTAATGAATTCACTCGCATCATCGAACAGAGACGCTGGGAGGAGGAAGCACGCGTCCGATATCGGGCAGCGACTTCTGAGGGGCGTCCTGTGCTGTCTCAGCGTGAACGGATCTGGGAGGTCTCTGAAAGCCGGCTTCGGAGACGTCACAAGCTGGAAGAACTGCAAAGGCTTTGTCCGCACGAATTCGAGCGGTTGAATGCCGACCTGTTTAGGATGTAGGGATATCTGGCCAATGCCGTTGGCGGGACGTCAGACGATAGAATCGACATTGAAATTCGACAGAGCAGTAGTGAACTGTGTGGCGTTGCTCGGTGCAAACGCTACTCGAATGGAACGTGCGCTTCCGCCGGAGATGTTCGGGACTTTACAGCGGCTTTCATGTTGAGCAAGGCTCCACACGGCTTGTCGAGCAGCGATGCGAGCGAGTCCACCCGGTCTCCCGCACATTTGTGTATAAGCGTGCAAGATCATATTAACTGCTCGCGGGGTGGGTTGGTGACGTTCTATGTGCTGAACTCAATGCGGTTGAAGTCGCGGGAGAATGTGGCGGCGGGGGTGACGGCCAGTCCAGATGCGGCTTGGGGCCGGCAGATGGCTTGGAACCTGACGTGTGACGAGGATGGCTTTCTGATTGGGACGACGCATCTGATTCTGGATCGGGACACGAAGTTTGTGCCGCTGAGGCGGTATCTGCAGGAGCACACAGTGGTGAATCCGGTGTTGTTACCGCCTCTGTCGCCCGATTTGAATGCTCATCTGGAGAGGCAATTCAGAAGCATGAAGTCCGAGTGTCTGGGCCGGATTGATCTTCTTCAGTGAACGTGCATTGCGGCAGTGGGGCGCTCACTACCATGCGGAGCGAAATCATCAGGAGCTTTGCAGTCAGTTAATCGTAATGCAAGATGAGGGGGTGAATTCAGCAGGTGAGGTCAAACTCAGCGAACGGCTGGGTGGTCTGCTGCGGTACTACCACCGACGTGCAGCCTGATGCCCTTTGCTGGCTCATGATTGACGAGTGACGCTGGTTGTGAGTGCACCTTTCTACGAGTTCAACCGTCATCAGCGATCGATTTCATCGGGAACCTACCACTGCTGTGACGGATCAACCCGACAACTCCACCGCCCTGGCACCAAGTCTCGGTTCCGACTGATCCGGCTTCTCATCGGATCAGTTTTGACCATACTAAGCACTTCTTTCTGCCGGGTAGTCGCCTCAGACGTAGTTCATCTGATTCAGGGCTTCGACTGGATCTTCTCGAGCACCTGCTCAGCCCGAAAGACGACTTCCGCATCTTCACTTTTGAGAGCTTCCTCAAGTTTGGGCTTACCGGCGAGGCCCAGTTCTTCCAGCTCTTCCTGAGCATCCACTCGGCGTGACCAGTCATCGTCTCCCAACTGCTTGACTAATGCGTCTATGCGTGACTGAAGATCCGGGTCGGCGTCCTGGACAATGACCAAAGCCACGCGGAAGAGCCGATCAGGGTACGGAGTGATCTCCAACGGAAGCAGCTTCTCCAGTTGGGCCTCATCCATCCGATAAACGAGCATCGTGGCGGCGTTACGCAGCGCGTGGGTTTTGAGAATCGTCGTGGTGTGATCAGCCTCGACATCTCCCATTCCCAACTCATGTAGGCGCTCGGTCCACGACTGCAGCACCTCCTCGGATGTCTTGGCTCCCAGTTCCGAAGCATCGGCAGTTGCAGACCCTTCATCCTTTGCATTTTTTTCCTCTGAGTCTTCACCTTCTCCTTTCGAGGGAAGTTCGCCCGATTTGATCTTGTCGACAAATGCAGGCAGTCCTTTCTTTTCGTCCTTTGCCGGTGCGGCTTCTCTTCCCGCATTAGAGTCGTCACTGGCTTCTCCCTCCGAAGCTTTTCCTTCGACTGCCTCATCGCTTGCTTCCACTGACGCTGCTTCAGGCTTTTCAAAAACTTCCTCCGCTGTCTCCCCTTCCTCGTCTTGTTCTTCCTCGTCAGCGGCCTTCTTCGCCTTGCTGGAGCGATCGACCGTATTGACGGACCACACGTTCCACTGCCCGTCCTCGGTCGGGCGATAGACAAACACATCATGAACTGGGAACTCGCCGCTGTTCTTCACGCGAAAGTTGCCCTCAGCCCGTTCGAGCGTGACATGAGGCGCAAACTTCAATTCTGCGTCATAAAGCAGTGCCCTGTCGCTCCGGCCGCGTACGGTCTCGAAGAGTCGGCCACTGTCTCGCAAGGGAGATAACCAGTGATGATCTGGCATCCGGGCCGGGACATCCGGAGCATCCATACTCACCGAGAGCCCTGCCCAAAGGAGTCGCTTGGAACGCATTTGAGCAGGCGGCCAATGCGACAGGAAACGGCCATTGTCGAACTCAAGCAGAACGTCAATATCCTCCATCGGCGGGCCGGAGAACGTGATCATACTGACTGGAGACGGCGTGTTCGAATCCTTCCGCGGAGCAGAGGGACGACGGGAAAGCGTATACCCCGGCAAGGTCGACTGGAACAGGCCACGGTCGTTCAAATTGGTTCCATAGGCGGAAAGCAGATACACCCCCGCATCACGCACCGTGAGAGGCTCTGGACTCTCAACCGGATCGTCGTCCGCAAGAGTGACGGACCAACAGAGTAGGCACATTGCCCATACGCAGCTGGCGGCCATCCCTCGCAGCCGGTTCCAATTGCACTTCGAACTCATGGTGTTTCCTCGCCGCGAAGCAGATGAGCATTCGCCCAGACCACATGATCGCCGATATTCAGGTTCTTTCCGAAGTCCACCAGTAATGTCAATCGCTGTCTCCCCGAGACATCCAGATCCACCTCTTGTGGTTCCTGCCCACCGGTTAACTCGTCGATCTCCAACAGGACATCCGAATCAGCCATCACCTTGACGATTGCATTTCCATCATCTCCTTCGCTGTCCTGCAAACCAAGCTTGCAGCGAAAGCGGTCGTACTCGCCATCCAGGGCATAGGAAAGCACGGTCCGTGACGGCAGACAAAGTCCCTTGTCGTACGTCTTCTCACCAATCTGCAACTTCGCACCGGTCAACGATTTGTCGATCGTCATCGCAATCACCCGATCGAAAAAGGGCGTTTGCGTGACCTCCAATGGCTCGATCTCAGAAAGCGACTGAAACCGCCCCTTCGCAATGACGACTTCGCGAACATCTTCTCGAATTGCCTCAAGCGTTTCCCTCCAGGGCAACCTGAACGTCACTTTTTCATCGCTGATGTCAGACAATTGTCCGGGGAGGGTTAACTCGTTGAGGAGTACGAGCCGATGCGCGACCAGCTGCATGTCCGCATCGGGGCGGTCGACCTTTCGCATCACAATCCCCATGATGCGGTCCATGGAAATGGTGCGTTCCTGATCCTTGTACTCGAAGCGAAACGACTTGTCGGTGATGCCGAGTACCGTGCCACTCACACGTTGGATGCGATCTCCCTTCCCCTTCGCATAGACTGAGTCCAGATCGCCGGGCTCATCCTCGCGTTCACTCTTCATCTCTTCGGGCTTCGACGTCGTGGGCCATAGTTCTGTCAGCTCGATGGCAGGAATTGAGAGTTCATGGGACTGTTTGTCGAGTTGATATTTGACCAGACAATGCTCGCTTTCCCACGATTCCAGCTTCCCTCGGACGTGACCGCCATCACGAAAGCGGACCAGCCACTGACCGGCGGACTTCTCCTCTGTCAAGGGCATCAACGCTGCTGGAGTGGGACCGACGAAAAGCTGCGAGTTGCCCGTACTCTTGAGCTTCGCTCCATACTCTCCGTCTTCCTGGATTGAGAAGTAACCTCGCAGGATCACCGCAAAGTCTCGGTCCGGATGCTTCATGGACAGGTCGAGCATCCGATGTCCACCCGACGAATTCTGAGTCACGCCTCGTAACTCAGCAAGGCTCGTGATTGAATGGTCTCCCAAGTCTCGAATCTCATAGTGCACCCCCGCTTCAAATCCTTCGCCCTTCGAGGACAGGCGAAACCCTTCATCGTCATTGCCCGCGGATGGCTCGATCTCGACACTCTCGTTGACGCGAAACAAGACCTCCGGAGTGATGGCGCCGAACTCGCCGCCGGGGCCGGCCACTTCTATCGAGAGTTTTGCCGGTTCGTCCTTCTGCCAATAGACGAGCGTGAATGCATGATGTCCTTTCCGCAGCTTGATCTTTGCTGAGGCCTCGTGCTCCTCGCTGGCCTTGTGCTCATCGGTGCGGCGATTGTCGACAAGCAGTTCAGTTTTGTCATCCTCGTCGAACAGTTCAGGGATGAGCCGAATACTCCGCAGATCACTTAGAGAAAGACTCTGCGACTCGGACGCCTCGTCTTTGGTCACATCGATGCTTACTTGTCCTTCTGCGACGGAGTTCACTTTTCCGGCCAGGGTCTCTCCATCGATCGTCACCAGTTCGTCGCCCCGGGATTCCAACGCCGCACACATGAATGCAGCGAGGAAGGCCAGCAGAACATAGAGAGATGATTGACGCATGAGAGTCTCAATCGGCACGAGTCTAAAAAACAGAGGCGTGGCAATGTTCGTCACGGATTACTTGCCAGCGTCCGGTGTCGCGGTGTCGTCCTTGGGTGCTGTTGATTCCTGACCACGGGCGACCCGTCGGAAGTAATCAGCAAGGACCGCATCGAAACCAGAGGGAAAGCCGTCCGTCCGGGATTGAAGAATCTTTTCCCGTTCCTTCGGTGTCAGTTCGGCCCAGTCACGTCCATCGTTCGCAGGGGCACGCATCTCCCCACGGCCTCCGGGGCCCGGCTTGAGTGTCGACATGCTTGCAGGGTCCGGTCCTCCGCCGTTTCCTGCGCCCATGTTTCTCTTCTCCAACTCCGCGATGAAGACGTCGAGATGGGACAGGATTCGCGGCTGAGTCACCTCCGCCGGTGGATGCGTACGTCCATCTTTGAGGTCCACCACAGCCGACTGCATGTCCGACTCCAGATAGGAAAACGGATCACTCAGAAACTCTTCCTCAGAGACTTCGTCTATGGGCGGATCGGCGTCTTCCTCTGCGCTCGGCTCGTCGGACGGAGTCGTCTCTGGTGATGTGTCGGACTCCGAACCAACCTCGCCCGGCGGCAGATCCACCGGGTCGGTGTCCAACTCGGACGGCAACACAACCGGCGACTCCTCGACCGACTCCGCCTCGTCACCTCGTCCGACTGACGAAAGGCTCAAACAGCAGGCGATCATCAGGCAAATAACGGGCATCCAATCTCGAGACATTGCTCAAACTCCCAACAGACTTGCTGTTTGATGATTTCAGAATACTCGTTGATTCAAATGAGTTGTCATGCGACTCGTCCGAGCCAGACTTGGTATTTCCAGCGGCGACTTCTCGATCGCACACCGACTTCACTGGTTCTGCTGGGAGTATTCGAGCTGGATCTGTTCTGTCAGATCTCGGATCTCAGATTGCCTCCCGCTCAGCGGCTCCGTTCGTTTTCTCTGTTGATTGGCATCGATCTTCTGCTCCGCGAGCAGACGGTCTGCCGTCATGGTCTGCCCGTGAAGCGACTTCTGCATCCAGCGCACCATCTTCAACTCGCCAAGCAGTTTGTTCGCGTTTCCTCGCAGTCCCAGGCCGGCCGCATTGTTCTGGTTGCCCAGTTGAGGACGTGATGCCTGTTTCAAAGCGTCCAGCAGGTCCTTGAGGTCGGACTCAATCTGCCGTTCATCTGCGATCACAGTTTCGTCAACGCGAGCGTCCTGCAGATTCTCCGACACGAGTTCCATTATGTCCGCCACGGCCTCAAGTGCCGGTGGGAACGCGAGGCTGAACTCGGTCAGCACACACAAATCGATCGACTCTTCTGCAAGTGCGAGAATCCGGTCCTCAGCATCAGCGAGGTGACGAATGGAAAGAATCGCCTGCCGCTGCCGGTCCGCGACCCGTGGCGATAACTTCTCGGTAATCTCACGCACCTGCATTTGCTGGGCGATCATTTCGACGACGTTTTCCATGACCTGCTGACGAACGAGCGCCTCCAACTCGGCCTTGAGATCGCGTTCCGCTTCCGCAATTTGAGCCGCTGCCCGATTGAGCTTCTCCAATGCCTCCGACTGTTCCGTGGAGGCATCGCCGGAGTTCATCTGACCGAGTGCCGAGCCGGCTGCACTCATGTCCTGCGTGGCCCCATTGACGCTGCCAGCTGCGGGTGCGGCCAGTTGCCCCAGTTGACGAAGGGCCTGCTCTAAATCTTCCCCCGAACGCTCATTTCGATGCTCAGCGGTTTCCAGCGCATCAAATTCCTCTTTCGTCGCCTTCTCGTCATCGACTCGCTCGGTCGTTTCGTGCTGCGTTGTCTCCTTGCGGATCAATTGCTCCAACTGCTGCTTGGCGTTTAACAGGTTCCTCAGCTGCTCGAGCTTGATCTGAAGGCTAATGTCGGAGGTCAGCAACAACCGCTTGAGTTCTTCCAGTTTTTCGATGATCTCCTTCTGTTCGTTCGATGCCCGGTCGAGCTTGAGACTGGCGAGCAGTTCCGATGTGGAACTCATTTGATCAGCAATCAACTGCTCCTTCGCCTTCCGCAGCCCGAGGAGGAGACGGTCCGCGTCCTCGGGCTGTGCCTCCCGGAGCAGTTCCGACAGCTTGAACATGCGACCTTCCAGTTCCCGCATGTGGGCTTCTGCCTGATCCTGTCCAAACTTGATCCGTTCATTCTCCCCGACCTCCCCGCGAGAACGAGCCGGGTTGAACACCTCCGCTTCTTCCGCATTTGCAGACTCTTTGTCTGCCGCATCGAGGAAAGCGGGAAGGCACGCGAACAGACATGCCAGCAGCAGCCGTTGAGCAGTCACCATGGTCGCACTCCTGTGAACCTTCTGAACTGTGTCAGCAGTATTGATCTCAAACGAGTTTCCGGTTAACGATTTTTTCCCGCGATCGTTCTCAACAAATCAGTGTCGATGAGCGTCAATTAGTGTTCCTTTTCATCACCACGATCAGGTGCTGCCAAAATCTGACTTGCGCGTTCGATCTGATGCTGAGGCACTTGCAGACGAATCCCCGTCGGGTCGGCAGCATAAGGGACCATCTGAAATACGTGTTCTCCCTGCAGGAACGACTCGATGCCCGCTTCCTCCAGACGGCTCTGAGCCAGATGGGCTTCCCATGCCAACCCGAACGTCGCGACATCGACCAGTTCATTACTCATCGAAGATGTCCTCCACCTGTTCCTGTCGCAATGCCTCCGTCTCCTGACGGACGTTCGTCTCCAGCTTGATGACGGCGTTCAATTGATTCACGACGTCAATAAAGCTGTCCCACTGGGCCATATTATCCAGGATGCGTTTCAGCGAGTCCACCAGAGATTGCTGCTGATTCGCAATTTGCTCAATCGATTCCGGTTCGCTGCCGGTCAACGAAACCAGTGACTGCCGCTGCAATTCCATCTCGGAATCGTGCAGACGCGTCAGCGGTTCGAGCACGTTCGTCTCAATCAGATCCCACGACTCCGGTCCCCCCAGTTTGTTAAGACGCATCTCCAGCACCGTGGCATCGAGTGCCCGGCTGACCTGTCCGACCTCTCGTCGTATCAGTTGATGCGTCCTCAACAACGTCGAGGCATCGTCGGGAAGAGTGGCTGTGCGAATGGAATCACGCAACACAATGGCCCCATCGTACTGCTTCCGGAGACGTGCCCGCAGTTGCTGTTGCCGCAGCCGAATCTCTTTGAACAACTCCTCGGGACTGACGACACGAAACACCGTCTTTCGAGATTGTGTCAACTGCGATCCAGTGAAGCAGTCGTCCTCGGCAAGCGCCTGTACGCTCACAACTCCTCCTGCTCCAACCTTCAGATCACCGACCTCAATCGAATGCGACTGCTCGACAGCTGTCTCGGTCGCGGGTTCTTGCGGACCGAATAACACGATTGCATTATCTGGAATCGCTCCCATGTCGCCCGATATATTCGCTCCACTTGGTTCTTCGTCCGACACATTCTCCTGGGACGATTCGTCCGCCGCGTGAGATTCGTTGTCGCTGTCGATGGAATCTGTCTCCGCCTCGTCATCGGCCGGTTCATCGTCAACAGACTGTTCGTCAAAGACTTCCTCTTCCAAATCAGACGTCCCTTTGGAGGGCATCTCGACGAGTAAAGCGACACGTTTAACGCCAAAATCGTCCCGGGCGATCACTTCCATCGGGATCGTCGCAACCGGGGTTATCCGTTGACGAACTCCCGAGTGCCTCAGGCTCAGTCGCGGCTGACGGTCCGGCTGTTCTCCGATGGTCAATGGACGCGGATGGGAGACGAGTCCGGCCTCCTGTGAGGTCATGCTGATCCGCATCTTGACTGGCCCGTCGTGCGTCCATTCCGTCACAAACGTGGTCTCGCCGGTCTGTCGGAACTCATGTGGCCCCGGCCCGTCGTTCTCGATTTCAATCATCGAGACCGGAACATTGGATGTCAGTTCGAGGACGGCTGCCGTCTGAGGCAACAGGCGAACCGAGCCTTCCTCACCGGTGAACCCGAACACCTGCGGTTCCGAGAGTCGCGGATGAGTCGCTGTCAGTTTGAGGTCGGTGATCCGCGGTCGATCGATGGGAACAATCTGAAACGGTTCCGCTCGCCCGTCTCCTCCCCAGATGTCGACGCTCACTGTTTGCTGAAGCGGCGGCAGATCATACCGGAAGTCCCCCTCCTCGAAACGGGTGAGTGTGATTGTCTCATCGCGACCCGAGGAAGACCTCATCCGCATGTGGACAATCTCGGTCGGCGACTCCTTGTCATGTACGAGCACCTGCAAGCTCGATGGTTCTCCCCGGGGCACAACGTATCTTCCATCCTCCACGCCGATGACCTCGATCCGCGTGTTGCGAGGCCATGGCTGATCGGATCCCTGAAGCCAGCGAGCTGCCCACAACCGGGCAGGCCCCGGAGCCGCCAGACTGAACAGCATCGGCAAGACGAGCGTCGCAAGAGTGATCCCCAGACTCGTGGCCAGATGTTTTCCATTGAGGGCACTGCGAAAATCGACCCCTTCCAATGATGCGAAGTTGTGACGGACCGCATTCTCGATCATGTCGGTCGAACTGCCGCGAGGTTGGTTCATGTGATCGGGCAATTGCAACACGCTCGCTACTCGGGGGGCGACGGCCTCACGTGCTGATGCGGACCGCGAGCGATCGACGGCTGCAGCAACATCGAGCGGTGCCAACGACAGACTCAGCGGCTGCACCATATATCGCCATGCAATCCATCCGAGCAGGCCAAACCCCACCACTGCATAGCCTGCTCGACCGACACGGCTCAGCTCCAGCCACCAGTCCAGAAGCAGACTCAATGCCAACAGCGCGACCAACGTCGAGACCACCCAGGCACCCGCCTCTGCAACAAAGTGCGCTCGCATCGCCCGCCGCACAGCAGACAACCTCGACACCAACCGCTCACGCAGATCGGTCAACGAAGTTCGAGAATCGAGAGGAGCGGTACTCATTTCAAATCAATCGGTTCCTCTTGCGAACGATCCACTCGATACACAGCAGAACGAAGATCGAGGCGTAAATGATCGGGGCGTCCCAGATCTCCTCGCGGTGTTCCAGCTGCCGGGCGATCGTGCCGATTTTGAAGGCGGCCGGGATCTGATCTGCTTCCGTGAGATCAAACGACGTGCCACCTGTCGCGACCGACAGTGCCTGCAAGGATGAGCGATCGAGTCCCGGGTTGTCATACTCAAGATTGGGCAACTCGACCTCCAACGGGAGAGTCGCTGCCCGCACGGACGCCCCTGCGGCCTCGTCCCCCATCCAGACACGAATGAAATGCGTGCCGGGACGCGATACGGGGAAGGTCGTCGAGAACACACCCGGTTGCTCATCGGGGACGAGTGTGAGCGGCACCGGTTCGTCATCCCCGCGCTCAACCTCGCCGTGCAGGGCTTCCAGTCCCGGCTCGATCGATTCGATCTCGTGGAATCGTGCAAGCACCTTCACGGTCGTCCCCGGTTTGTAAGTGGAACGTGCGGTTGATAGCCGGAACGGGTACGAGCCCCCCAGCCGTTTGTTGCGACCGGCTCGATCGACCACGCGCGCCCAGAACCCGTCGAAGAACTGCTCTGACAGATATCTCCAGCGGTAAGTGCTGTCGAAGCCGACGAACATCGTCCGTCCCGGACCGACAAGTTGTGTCGCGAGCAGGACCTCCGGACCGAATTCGTTTCGCATGCGGGGATCGCCGTGCACAGCCAAGACCGTCGCCCCCGGCTTCGCTCGTGTGACAGGGAAGTGCCAGAACATGCCAGGCAGGCTCTCCAGGATGCGGCGGTTCGCTTCGCTGTCTTCCGAAAAGGCAAACACCGGATCGGTTATGCCCTGTTCAGTCACCACGAACTTCCAGGGTTGACGAGCACTGAGTTTCAACTGCACTTCGGACCGAAACAGGCCCGGTTCGCGAATCACGGGCAGCATGTCAAGCCACGCCAACTGCGGGTCGAGCTGACGATCAAACAGTCCACCGGTCTGCATCTCGCCCGCCGTCAGCACCAGTCCGCCTCCGGCCTTCGTGACAAAGTTGACCAACAGCTCCGGAAAGTTCGCAGGCCACTTCTCGGGGTTCGGGTCGTACAACAGCACGCAGTCGTAATCGTCCAGTTCCTCCTGCGTGACGGGCAGACGTTGAATCGGCGTGTCGCCCGGATGCTCGTAGTCTTCATCCGCTGCCATGTTCCAGGTCGAGAGTTCGATGCTCCGATCCCGGAGGAACGTGTTTCGCAGAAATTGCACTTCCGGAAACGTCGACCCGGCAATGAACAGTACCCGGAGCCGTTGTCGGACAATCCGCGTCTCCGCATGACCGACATTGTCGTCCTCCGACAACTCCGGCCCGAGGTCCTCAAGGGTTGCCCGGAATTCCAGCTTTGATGGTCGTGCTTCGCTGTAATCGAATACGAATGTTTGCTGTGCCCCATCAAGACCGAGGATGACATCCTCACGTCCAAGTTCCTGCCACGGTCCGCCGTTGCGACGCATATCGAGAACCAGGCCGCAACTGACGTCCTGCATGCCTCGTGATTGCACCTGAACCGTGACCTGATTCGTGTCGCGCACAAAAGCGACGGGACTCGACTCGACACTCGTGATCATCGCATTACGGGGACCTTCGAGTGTGCCAATCGCAGCCGTCACCACGGGAACATTCTCGTCAGCCGCCAGTTTGGCCACCGCCTCCATCGGTTCGCCGCTGGTGGACTGGCCGTCACTCACGATCAACACCCCCGCCAACGGCATGCCCGCATAGGCCAGTAACGCCTGTTTGAGCGCCGACCCAATCGCGGTCGTCTCGCCAATCGGAGTCAAGGGTTGAGGGTTAAGAGTTAAGAGTTGAGAGTCGGGTGCACTTTCATCCACCGCTTGCGGATTAGCGACACTCTCGTTGTCCGATTGATCGACAAACGACGAAACCGCATCCTCTTCCATCCGATCAGCAAACCGATGAACGTGAACGATACGCTCCCCATCTCCTTCCAGTGCCTCAATCATCGACGGATCGAGCAACCGCGACACCAGATCAAGCCGCGTCAGCTTACGGAGTCCCTCTTGTCCCTCTTCGATTCCCAGCTGTTCTGCCGTACGCGTTGCTGCGACCTCATCCTGCCAGGCATCGCGCAGACCCATTGACTGAGAAGAATCGACCAGCACCAGCAGATTGGACGGCACCTGTTCTTCTTTCACGAGAACGAGCACCGGCTCCAGCAACATGCCGACCACGAGCCCCAACACAGTCAGCCGCACTCCCCACAACAGGACCCGTTTGGCCAGGTGGAGGTGTTTGCCTTCCCAGCGATAGAGCGTCCACAGCCCCAGCGCGGCGACGAGCAACCCCGCGAGCAACAGGAGCATGCGGTCGCCATCGGGCAGCGACAACCACTCCAGACGCCACGACCCGCCTGAAGTCCAGGAGGGGGCATCGATGCCGAACAGAGTTTCGATCAGACGTTTCACCGCACCCTCCCGACCCAGGGGGCGAGCAGACTCTCGACGACGATCAGACTCACAAGCATCAGCACCACGTACCGCCACAACTCGGTTCCAGCCGTCGTCACATCCATCGACTCACCGGTAAACCGGATCAGCTGCGGTGTCAGTCGGCCGAGGAACTGTTCCAGTTCGCTGCCGTCGAGACGTTCCAGCTCACTGTCGGAGACATCAGGTCGGGCAGCGAACGGATGCATCTGCTCCCCGATTCCCGCTTCCTCCCACGACGCCAGATAGTGGCCGGCCCGCCGTGTCGATTCGGAGACCAACATCGGGATACCGTCCGCCTCACGTTCAATTGAAAGCGGGACTTCGTCACCCGTCGGCGGAATTGAGAGTTTGGCCGTCTGCGGTGCGAACTCCGGGTCGAGAGGGTATCGCAAGGGCTGACCGGCCGTCACGTTCTCCCAGCGGAGCAGCCGAGCCGCGACCGAGTCCGCTGCCATACGCATCGCGAGGACGTAACTCGCTTCGGTCGGCCAGTCGCTCCAGTCACGATCGGCTGTCATTGTCCAGAACAACACACGTCCGTCGCCGAACCGTTTCTCGATCACTGCGGGAGAACTGGCCGGATTGTTCCATCGCGCCAACACCCGGACATCAGGATTCAACTCTTCCTCGACACTCGTGCTGACAAACCGCCGGGGACGGACCCGTCCGAGTGACTCGGGCGACAGCTTTAACAGCGGACTCAGGGGTGAGTCCGCATGCGGCTCGATCACCAGACCGCTCGTGTCTGCGTCACGCACCTCGGTGATGCGCATCGGCAGCAGTCCCTCTCCGCCACGGTACAGCAACCGGTTGTACTCTTCGACATCTACCTGTTCGCCGCTGAAGATCATCAACCCTGAACCAGCCTCGACCAGACTCTGCAGTTCCTGCACCCGCTCGGGGGACAACGTTTCGAGGTTGCCGAGCACGATGACATCCGGAGCACCGATCGGCTGATTTCCCCACTCGGACGCCAGCACCGTGTTGATCTGCCACGGGGCATTGCCCGCTGTCAGTGCCACCGCCAGGAAATCGAGTTCACTTTCAAACGGCCCCAACCCCGGCTCGCCATCGACCAGCGACACCTCGACCATACGTCGAACGTCGACGATCAAATGCGAGTCATCATCGTTCGGGAGGTTGTCATGCGGGATCGACAAAGACACGCGGTGCAGGCCCGGCTCATCAAACGTTAAGGCAATCGGCACCTCGATCGTCTCACCTGTCGGCAGGTCGGGAAGCGTGAGGGCCTGCACTTCATCATCGACAATGAGCGTCGCCTGTCCCGCCAGCAGTGGCTCAGCCCGGTCATTTTGAATTTCCGCAGTGAACCGGACTTCTGTGTCGACCAGGGCCACCGGATCGGACTGTGTGAAACTCAAGATTCGCCGGTTCGACTCCGGTTCCTGCCCGACATCCACAATCCGCAGCGTGATCTCTTCCGACGCCCAGCGGTCACACAGTTCGTTGAGGTCAGACGACCAGCCGTTCGCCCAGAGGTCGGTAATGACGATCACTTCCTTGAGCGGAAAGACGGCCGTTTCCAGGTGCCGATTTACCGCATCGAATGTCGAGGTCCAACTGCTTGCCTGATCGCTGACATCGAGCTCACGAATCGTGGTCTCCATTCTCGAGAGATCTGCATCTTCCAGTTGCGCGTGGCGGACCAATGGATGTGCCGGTCGTGACGACGTAACGACGGTCAGACTGTCCTGGGCTCCGACAGCACGGACGATGCTGCTCGCTGCCAGCTGAGCCTGTTCAAATGCTGACCGTCCGTCTGTCTGAGAGGACATGCTGAGCGAGTCATCGATCACAATCACTCGACTAGCCCGGCCCTGGACCTTCAAAAACCCCGCCAGATTCGCCCCGGAACTTATCGGTCGTGCGACTGCGAGGAACAACATTGCGACCGCAAGTGTTCGCACGGCCAGCAGCAGCCATTGTTCCAACCGCAGTCGACGTCGGTTCGTCTTGAGGGTCAGCTTGAGGTACTTCATCGGTGCCCAGTCCACCCGCAGGAACCGACGACGGTTCAGCAGATGAATGATGATCGGTGCGGACGCGAGTGCGAGACCGAACAACAGAGCTGGGGCGAGGAAAGACATGGGGAGTTTTCAGTTGTCAGTATTCAGTTGGTGGATCACTTGATGATTGCGGTGTTTCGTCTTTCAGGTTGGTCATGCGTCCTCGGTGTTTCGTTGGTCCTCGGAGTTGGCGGTTGTGCAGGAAGTGGCTCAGTTTCAGGCCAAGGTCGTCGTCGGTCATCACCTGCAGATAATCGATCCCGCAGAAGTGGCAACGCTCGCGGACTTCATCAATGAAAGTGGTCATCGCTCCCTGATACGCTGTGCGAAACGACCACGGTTCAGCAAACAGTTCTTCATTCCCTTCAATGTCGCGAAAGATGACTGAGTCCTTGAACGGCATCTCGATCTCATCGCGATGAAGCACGTGCAGCAGGATGACCTCATGCCCGAAGTACTGCAGCTTGCCGAGTGATCCATAAAAGGCATCGAGGTCCGTCAGCAGGTCAGAGATCACAATGATCACACCCCGACGCGGGACCTTCTCCGCAATGATCGACACCGCCGGAGCAAGGTCTGTTTCTCCGACACACTTTGTCCGTTCGAGCGTCTCGACGACCTGTGCCAGTTGTGATGACGTGCCGCTCGGCCGTAGTTCCGTGTGGATGTGACGCCCCACGGTCGACAGGCCAACCGCATCGCGCTGCCGTAGTAAAGTCGCCGCGAGCGAACAGGCAATCGTCGCTGCGCAATGGAACTTGTTCCGTTCTCCCTCGCCATAGTTCATCGAAGCCGAGTCATCGACGACGAGAAACGCCCGTAAATTCGACTCCTCCTCGAACCGTTTGACATAGAAACGATCCGAACGCCCATATGCTTTCCAGTCAAGATTCTTGAGATCATCTCCCGGAGTGTAGGCCCGGTAGTCGGCGAACTCCGGCGACAACCCATGCAAAGGCGACCGATGCTGCCCCGCAATCGTCCCCTCCACCGGCTGATTGGCCTTGAAACCAATGCCTGCGAGCCGACCGATGATGTCGGGATTGATGTAATTCGCCATTAGTTTTCAGTTGTCAGTTTTCAGTCGTCAGTCACCTAGTGACAGAAAACTGATCACTGGTAACTCCCTACTTGAGCACTCGCTGGACTCGGCCGTCACCTGCGGATGTGCTGTTGTCGAGAGGGGTGGTGTCGATGAGTTTGGCGATGACGCTGTCCGGGGTTTGGCCGTCGGCTTCGGCGTTGTAGGAGAGGACAATGCGGTGACGCAGGACGCTGGGGGCCATCTCCTGGAGGTCCTCAGCGGTCACTTCCGACCGGCCGTAGAGGGCTGCTCGGGCTTTGGCAGCGAGGATGAGTGACTGGCCGCCACGCGGGCCGACACCCCAGAGGACCCATTGCTTGACGAAGTCAGCGGCCTCCGGATCATCGCGACGGGTGGCACGCACAAGCGACATCGTGTAGTCAATGAGCATGTCACTGATTGGCACCTTACGGACGAGGTCCTGAAGTTCGAGGACCTCTTCACCCGAGAGCACCCGTTCCGGCTCGCCGTGTTCGATGCCTGTCGTCGTGCGATAGATCTCCCGCTCCTCATCACGGGTCGGGTAATTCACAATGACCTTCATGAGGAACCGGTCCAGCTGAGCTTCCGGCAGCGGATAGGTCCCTTCCTGCTCGATCGGATTCTGCGTGGCGAGGACGAAGAACGGACGCGGCAGGTCGTACTGATGTCCGCCTGCGGAGATGTGCCGTTCCTGCATCCCTTGCAAAAGAGCCGACTGCGTCTTCGGCGGCGTGCGGTTGATTTCGTCCGCAAGCAGGATGTTTGTGAAGATCGGCCCCTGTACAAACTTGAACTCTCGTTTGCCGCTTTCACGGTCCTCGAAGATGACCTCGGTGCCGGTGATGTCAGCGGGCATCAGGTCTGGTGTGAACTGGATGCGTCCGAAGTCGAGTGACAATGACCGGGAGAGTGTCTGCACAAGCAGTGTCTTCGCGAGACCGGGGACACCTTCAAGAATGCAGTGGCCTCCCGCAAAGATACTCACCAGCAGTTGCTCGACGACGTCGTCCTGACCGACGACGACCGTGCGAATCTGGTCGCGAACCCGTTGTTGCGCGGCCTTGAGTTTTTCCAGGGCTGCAAGATCAGCAGAGATGGTGGCAGTCAAAAGGTGCTCCTCATCGTTGGTAGATGGGCAGATACTTGAAGGGGAGTTGAAGAACGATGCAGTGCAGGCAGGTTCCATAGACGTTGCCCGCCCAGTCGCCGTTCCAGCTTCCGTCGGAATTCTGAGACTTCACGAGTGCATCGCGGACGGCTGGGAAGTACTCATCCCAGTACTCATCACCGGCCTGATAAAAGGCCTGGGTGGCATAGAGATACAGGTAGGCACTGTGTCCGCTGGTGAACTCACGGCCACTCGCCTTGAACTGGTTATAAGTGTATTCGAGACACTCATCAGCAAGGGTCGACTCGTATTCACCCGCTGAGTAGAGACAACAGATGGCAGCCGCTGTGATCGGGAGCCGCGTATCGTTGCCCGAGTCGAACGAATAGCGAATGCCGCCTTCGGGGGTGCGGCAGATTTCGAGATAGTGCACGGCTCCTTCCATCGTTCCCTTGGGCACGGTGAAGCCCGCATCGTGTGCAGCCCGCAGACCCTGAAGTTGGGTGACAGTGACACTCCCCTCGTCATAGCCACTGCCGGGCGTGTAGTACCAGCCCCCACGAACACTCTGCGAGGACGCGGTAAGCGTGACCGCCTTCTTTACTGCGGCACCGATTCGTTCTCGGGTTCGTTCATCGGTTTCCATGCCATACACAGTTGCGAGGAACAGCAGGGAAAAACCGTGACCGTACATCGGACGTCCATTCTCCGGCCCTGCTGCCAGCAGACCGTCGTCACCCGCGTTGCCGAGGATGAACGACAGGCATCGCCGGACCTGCTCAGCATGCGGTCCGCGACTGGTGGTGTTGCCCCCAGACAAATAGGCGAGGCCCGCGAGCGCCGTCATTGCGACTGGATAAGCGGCTCCGTCCTCGGATGACTGAAAGCTGCCGTCGGGCGATTGCATCTTGGTGAGGTATTCGAGCCCCTTCTGCGTCGCCTTGAGGCACGCGACATTGACGTGCTTCGGCAAGAGGTCGTCGTCTGCAGAGACGCTTTGTGGCGGTGTCATGAGCAGTGCTGCACACAACATCGCAATCAGGCTGACTCTAAACATGCCACACTCCAACTCAGGAATGGATGGACCGACAGTGGGACTGGATTACTCTTCAACAATGGAGAAGTCGACCTGCAGGGAAATGGTGACGGTAATATCGCGGAGGTCGGTCGAGGTGAACTGATCGTCGTCGTCCTGCTGCTGCATGTAAGGGTTGTAATAGACAACCTGCTGATTGTTTTTTCCTGGCAAGTTGCCTTCACGAATACCGGTGATCGGGCCCAGCTTCACTCCAGAGATTTCTGCCAGCCGTTCGGCCTGTGTGCGGGCATCAGCAATTGCCTGCTCATAGGCCCGTGCTTTGACCTCGTTGACGTTGCTCAACTTGAACTTCGCCAATGGCGTGCGTGTATTGCCGGAGCGATAGTAGAAGTTCATGTTTGTGGGCATGGTGCCGATAACGATGCCCGAGTCCTTACCCGCATCGACGATTTTGACGAGAGTCTCCAGCAGCTGTTCGGTGTCCATGTCCTCGACGCCGACGAGGGTCAGCTTAAGCGGCTCAGAGACCGCGAGCTTTCCGGCTGAGTCTCCCTGAGCGGGCATCCCCTGCATGATGGCCTGCATCTGCTGCTGGGTCATGGCCGAGTTGACGGACACACCCGTCCCTTCGATGGTGAGTCCCGGAATCTCAAGGGCTTCAATTGCCTCAATCGCTGTCTGTCGATTGCCGCGGAATTTCGTGACAGCATCCCCCGCGAGTTCCGCCTCGCCGTTGATCGTGCCGGTCAACTCGACGATGGTCGGCTTGGCATCGATCTTCCCAACCCCCATCACTGTGATTCCCGACCTCTCTTCTGCCTGAGTCGTCGTCAAACAGGTCGTCGAGACAAACGCCGAGAACAACACCGTGTGGACCAGGTGATGTCGAAGAGTCATGTGGATATCCTTACTTTGTAGTGATCGTCGAAGTGTTGCCTGCGTTGGTGTTGATGACTCAGCCGGACGTGTCCTTGGCGGCGTCTGATGTCTCGGAAGTCTCTGTCGAATCGGTGTCTTCGTCTGACTGACTGTTTTGTGAATCATCGACCCAGGGAGGTGTGTACGCAGTGACTGTCGAGTTGGAGACGCAGACCAGTCGGTCCCCCACGACTTCGATCCAACCACCGTTCGACTCCAGATCAGCACCGCGGTAGATGGCCTTCTGGTCTCCGTTCTGCTTGTCGAGACAATAGATGCCCCGATTGGTGAAGACGTAAACCGTGTCGCGTCCGACAACCGTGCTCAGCCCCCCGCCCACGATGGGCAGCCGCCGTGCCCATCGGAGTTTCTGCGACTCGCGGTCGATCGCCATCATCTCGCGGGTCATGACGTAAAGATGGTTCTCATCCACGCCAGCGAGCACCGCTTCGACTTCGACCGGTCTCTTCCATACGACTTCGGGCTTACTGAGATCAACCGCGAACAACTCGTTGCTGCAGGCTTCCTTGAAGTAAACAGTGCCATCTTCTTCCAGGATTGCCCCTTGAGAGTGTAACGCAATCACGTCTTCCAGTGGTTCGTTGCCATACCAGAAGAAGTTGTCACCGGCAGAACTTGGCGGACCTTTGAATTTGAGAATCCATTGGACCTCTTTGCCTAACGAGTCCAGTGCAATGAGGGCACCGTTGTTCGTCAGGACCAGGACGGCGTCATTCGTCTTCAAGAAAATCGGGACAGGGTTCTGTTGCTGATATCGTCTGCTCTTCTGGATCTGAGTCGCTGTGCCCAGTTCCTTTGACCAGTCCTCCGATCCGTCAGACAACTTGAGTGACCTCAGTGTCATCTTGCTTCCGTTTCGTTCATGCGTGGCCACCAGCACGTTGTCGCCAACCATTAACGGCTGCCCGATGAAACTCTCGCTGGAAAGAGAACTCACTTTCTCCGAGTTCCAACGCTCCTTACCCGTGTCCAGTTCGTAAGCGATGAGACGGAACGGCTCTCGATAGTTATTCAGTTTCTCGGGATTCAGAGAAATGGCCAGAACGGTGTTGCCGCCTGCAACGACTGCGAACTGTTCGATGTTCGTCTGCGAATGGGGCATCTGACCGAACTGAGAATTCAGTTTGTCGAACTTCTCACTTCGCCATTGCAACTTGCCGGTCGTAACATCGATTGCAAACACGATCCCGAACCAGTTGCAGATCAAACGCCCTCCAATCGCGGTGAACGGCGGAACATAGGTCTCAACT
The DNA here is from genome assembly GCA_020426325.1 of Planctomycetaceae bacterium. Lineage (GTDB taxonomy): Bacteria > Planctomycetota > Planctomycetia > Planctomycetales > Planctomycetaceae > JAHBXU01. Next base: position 35,971 of record JAGQQG010000036.1, read on the forward strand.
CCGTTACGATACCAGTAGTTGCTGCGCACAGACTGGTCCAACATCTTTTTACCGGCATCGGAAAGATACTGGACCTGCCATGCGATTGGAGTGTCCTCCGGCAAAACTCCCTCTGCAAGGACGGGTTCCTCGTTCGACTCACCGAGAGTCGACTCAGAGGACTCACTGTCGGATTGCAGTGACTTGAGAAACTCCACTGGTTCGACGTCCTGTCCGCCGAGCGTGACCATCTCTCCGGGAAAACGCTGCTCGATGTCGTTGACGATCGCGGCAAACTGTTTGGCTCGACCTGAACGCAACAAGGCGATGGCACGTTTGACCTGGAGGCGAAGTTCGCCGATCTCCGTGTTGGGCTGATGATCCAGGATGGCACGCCAGTAACGTTCAGCTCCACGAAAGTCCCCCTGCTCAAACGCCGCATCTCCCAGTAGATTGGCAGCATCATCACCGACGGAGGTCAAAAAGAACTCGTCGAACACCTGCCGGGCCACTTTGACATCATTTCCCGGCTCTGGGTTTTCTTGTTCAATCTGACGGAACAGTTCGCGAGCCTTGGCGTCGAAGAAGACCCGAAATGCTTCCCGCCCTTCCGCGGGAAGTTCTGCTACGACCTGCCAGATGAGACTATGAGCCGGGACGATCATCCCTCCACTTGCTTTGAGCATGCCCACACGCTTGTCGGAGGGAATCTCCTCAATCGCTCGAAATGCTTTCTCCCAGTCCTTCCGCTCCGCGAACCGCTCAAAGTCTTTGAATGACGTTTCCAGAGAGTCGTCCACCTGAACCTGAAACCCGCCAAGGTTCTTTTCTTCGTCGTCGGACGCAGAAACAGCAGGAGTCGCCATCACGATTTGAGCAACAGCTGTGGTCGGGACATTCGCAAGTCCGATGGGGACGACGGCGATCCAAAAGATGAAACCCCACAACTCACGACGTCGATGGCTATTTGATGAGAGTCTTGCCATGATCCTCGACCGTTGGTTAAGGGAGCATTGCCGAATATTTCTCGATGAGCTGAATGCTCACCGGCAGCTGTTGAACTTCAGACTCTAATTTGCCGTTTCTCTGGTCGATGCACGCACCTTGTTCGCAGTTGGTTCGCCTTCCTTTACGAAAAACACGACGATCTGTTGGATCATTCTCTCCAAAGTTTTTTCCGAAATCCTTTGATGACCAATCAGGAGATAGTTCCCGTTCGTTCGCGAATTGCCGACTGATCAGCTGAATTTGATGCGTCAAGATTGCTGTTCATCTCAGCCTATCCACGTGATTGCGACCTGACAACTACCGCAAGGGAGCGACAGCAATTCGATTTCAAATTTGCTAACATGCATCCGATAGCTGCCTCATTAATCTGTCGTAGGCTGCCTTTGAATCACTCAGAAATTCCCTGATGACCAGACAAATTGATAAGTCAATGCAGCATCATTCTTTCCGCCTGTTAGTTCTTTTTCTGAGCCTCATTTACATTGGATGGGGGAGCGCTCAACACACTCATCTGCGGGCTGGAGACTGGCCTCAGATTTTAGGACCTTCCCGAAATGGAATTGCTGACGATGAGACGCTCGCGCCTTCCTGGCCCAAATCAGGACCGAAGGTCGTCTGGTCACGACCCGTTGGATCCGGCCTCGCGGGTGTCGCCATCCTGGGGAACAAGGGGGTTCTCTTTCATCGATTGGAAGACCGTGAAGTGGTGGAAGGCTTCGACGTCGCGACCGGCGAGTCGACATGGACACAATCCTATGCAAGCTCGTTTCTTCCACAGGTCGGATCAGAGGACGGCCCGCTCTGCGTTCCCACGATCGCTGGCGACCTTGTTGTTACCTTCGGTGCGCAAGGAGTTTTGTCCTGTTTTGACTTGAAGACCGGCCGACAGCTCTGGCAACGAAAGACTCACACAGAGTTTGAAGCACTCGAAGGCTACTTTGGAGCCGGGAGTTGTCCGCTCGTGGTCGGCGATCGGGTTTTTGTGAACGTCGGAGGCCATAAGACGGACGCTGGCATTGTTGCAATCGACTTGCGAGATGGTGAGACACTTTGGCATGTCACGAATGAACGTGCCAGCTATGCAGCTCCGATCGACGCCACCATTACAGGCCAGCAGACAATCATTTGTCTCGCACGGACCAAGTGCCTCGGTCTCGATCCGAAAGATGGAGCAGTCCGCTTTGAAATCCCATTCGGTCGTCTGGGGCCGACAGTCAATGCAGCCCTACCGATTATCGATGACGATCGGCTGTTCCTGACGGCCAGCTACGGAATCGGCGCGCTTTCTGCCCGGCTGTCCGCTGACGGAGCTAAGGAACTCTGGAGACGCGCAGACTCACTTGCCAGTCAGTACACGACTCCCATTCTGCATGACGATGTGTATTACGCCATCGATGGTCGACAGGACGGACCGCCCGCTGACCTTGTCTGTCTCGACCCGAACACCGGCGATCGTTTGTGGACCGAGGAGGGATTTGGCTACGCCACGCTGATCCGGGCCGGTGATCAGATGATTGCGGTCAAGACTGACGGCGAATTGGTGCTCATGAAGACAAGCCAAGTTGGTTTCGAGCCCCTCAGCCAATCTCGCCTGACTTCCCGCACGATGCGCCCGCTACCCGCACTGTCGAATGGCCGCCTCTATGTGCGCGACACGAAGACTCTGTATTGCGTTGATGTCGGCAAGCGTCCTTCGGATTGATCAATTCTGCTCGTCCGTCAAATGCGAGTTCCGACGGATTCGCTTGCGGACGAGGATAGCAATCCCAAGTGGCAGGAGAACTGAAGCGATGACTGCCACTGCCAGTGAGTCCCGTTCGACGAAGTATGCACCGAATGCTGCGTAAGCCATTGAGATCACGAGATTGCTCAACAACACGGCTGGCAGAAAATTTCTCCATGGGAGTTTCAGCACGCCCATCAACAGCACACATGCTTCTGCGAGGATCGGCAGGGCCCGAGTGAAGACAAGGACTGCTGGTCCAAACTGCAGTTGAGCCCCCTCAATTGCAGAGACATCCCGGCCGCCGAAACGGAGTGCGAACGGTCTGCCCAGCCAACGGGCCAATGCGAACCCCAGGACGGCACCGAGTGACATCCCCAACCAGGAGGCAAGAGTTCCCGAGAGGAAACCGAGTTTGCCTCCCGCATACGTGCTGACTCCGCTGGAGGGGATGGGAAGCAATATGTCGAGCGACAATACCAGCACGATCATCCAGAACCGAGTCCGAGTCGACCACTCCTGCTGCACCCACTCCTGGACCTCAGCCTCAAAGCTGTCTCCCAGCAGGAGGAACGGCATGATCGGCACCAGCAACACCAGGCTGATGAGGATTAACGGCCTCCGTAGATCATGAGCGCGTCTCACCGGATTTGCTTTATGAACTCGACTGCGAACTTCTGGTCGCCCGCCAGGAAGCGGTTGTTGACAGCCAGAGCCTTTCGAATTCGCTCGACCGTCCGCATCAGGGGTGCTGTCAGCTCATGGATGATGATCTCGGGAGAGTGTTCTTCGAGTTCCTTGACCGTTTTGACTTTCAGGAATTCGAAGACCTGCCGTGCTTCGTAGTCATTGCGAAACATTCGATCGAGATCTGCCGTGCCGGGGACTCGGGGGCGTCCCAGTGCAACGGGGCGCTTGGCAGCCTTCCGCTTGACTGGAACTTTCTTCTTGGTCTTGGAAACCTTCTTGGCAACTCGCTTCGCAGCTGGCTTCTTTTTGACCGCTTGCTTGGGAGCCGCCTTTGTTGACGCCTTCCGAACCTTGCTGGACTTCGGTGCCTGCCTGGTGTTCTTCACGCGACGGACGCTCTTCTTGGCCATCGCCGAACTCCTGGATTCCTGCCAGATCTATGTCGTTTGCGAAGAGGTCGTCCGGTCCAAGCCGAGTACCTGCGCGGCTTGTGTGACCTCAGCGGCCAGCAACAACCCTTCTGCATTGTGACGGAAAGCTGGTGAGACATGCCAGCGACCGAGGACATCGAACATTGGCTCGCATTCCGACGGTGTCATGCCGAAGTTTGACTTCAAGCGTTCTCCCTCATCCGGCGCGACATCCTGGAATTGGCTGATCAGGAGAAAATGGCCTTCATTCGGCAGGCTGAGATGCAGGAACCGTAAATGATCCGGCAGCGATCGAACCAATCCCGCTGGCTGAACGCGAGGACCCGAGGCCAGAAAATGAGTGGCGAATTCAGTGTCGGCATCAACAATTCTTGCGGAAGACTCGCAAACTGCGTACACGACACTCTCATCGACGAGAGTCGCTGGATGTGATTCCTGTGAGCAAACTTTTGACCAGCAGTCCACCAGCAAATCGAGTTGGATCTGCGGAGCCACGTTTCTCAGGAAGGGCACCTCGGAGAGATAGCCCAATGCCCCTTCACCCACGAGTCCCATCTGGTCGGCCAGAGAGATGCGTTCCAGAGTCTCGAAGAACGCCAGCCGGAAAGCGACGTACGCGAGGTCGGAGTCGGTCAGGTGATCACCATTGATGTTGAGCATGTCTCCATGCTGCCGGTGACTCGAACGAGACTCAAGGAAAATGTTTCAACTTGAATTCTGTCCGCGAAGAATCGCGGAGTTTGCCCGTACTTGCTGGTTTAGCTGAGCCTCTTCTCCAGACGGCATGGTCGCTCCATGTTGCCGAGATTGAACATGGTCGCAGGGCCGCGTCAGGCGGAACAGCCATCGACGGAGCGGTTTAGAAGTGATTCGACAGTCGTTGGTAGCGTGCCAGCGCCATGAGCGGGAAGTATTGCCTGTACATGTGATAGCGGAGGTAAAACACTCTCGGGAAACCGGTTCCGGTGAATTGCTCCTCGTTCCACGTGCCGTCTTCCTGCTGTGTGCGGATGAGATACTCGATCCCGCGATTGACTGCATCCGAGTCGACCTCACCGGCTGCCATCAACCCCAGGAGGGCCCAGGCCGTCTGAGAAGCAGTCGTTTTTCCTTGCCCACGAAGCTCGGGCGAGTCGTAAGATTCGGGTGTCTCTCCCCAGCCGCCGTCAGCCTGCTGATAAGACTTGAACCATGCGACAGCTTTGCGAATACGGGGATCATCTGCTGGGACGCCGATCTCTCGCAGGCCGACAATGACCTGCCAGGTCCCGTAGATGTAATTCACCCCCCAGCGACCATACCAGCAGTGGTCCCGTTCCTGTTCATTCCAGACAAAGTCGATCGCCGTCCGGATCACTGCATGATCCGCATTGATTCCGAGGACTCCAAACATCTCCAGCGTGCGAGCAGTGATGTCGGCAGTCGGTGGGTCGATCATCGCGTTGTGATCGGCAAAGGGGACGCGAGTCAGCAATTCTCGGTCGTTGTTGGCGTCGAAGGCACCCCAGCCACCGTTGCGACTCTGCATGGCCAGCACCCAGCGAACACCCCGCTGCATCGCGGCAAGCATCGGTGCCATCCTCTCGATGTCCGCGACCGCTTGTACGGTGCTGGACGCTTCACCGGTAACGATTGTTCGCAACTCGGCGTTCGGCGTATGACCCTGCGGACCGGTCGGAGTCAGCGTGGCTTTCCACGATCGATGTCGTTCTCCCGGCAGGCAGCGAGCCAGTGCCATCGTCACCATGATCGTATCGTCGATATCCGGATAGAACTCGTTGTTAAATTCAAAGCACCATCCCCCCGGCTCGACCTCGGGAATTTTGACTGACCAGTCCCCGGCGCGTCGAACCTCTTGAGTCAGTAGCCAGTCGACGGATTTTCGGATCGAGGCATGGTCGCTAGGCACATTGGCTTCTCGCAATGCGATCGTGGTGAGAGCTGTGTCCCAAACGGGGGATCGGCAGGGTTCCAGCCGGACTGTGTCTCCCTCGCGAATCATGAGCTTGTCCAACTCATTGAGCTGTTGCATCACCTCCGGAGAATCGTCTTCGTAGCCCAAACATCGCAAGGCTACGATACTCCAGACGATGGGGGGGAAGATGGCCCCCAGTCCGTCGCTGTCCGCAAAGCGGTCGAACATCCATTGTTTCGCCTTTCGAATCGCGACGCGGCGAAACGGGGTCAGCCGACATGTCTCCAATACTTTCCAAATCCGATCTCCGGCCCGGAAGAATTTGCTCCAGTTGATCAGGGTTCGCTTTGCAAGGCCATCCAGCTGTTCCGACTCCGGCATCGTGACCGGTAGCTCCTCGGGAGACCTGACGAACAACTCTCGAATGCTCAACTCCTCGGGCAGTTCACGCACTGGCTGGTATGCCCACAAGAGGCTGAGCGGGACAACGATCGTCCGCGACCAGGAAGACATCTCATAAATGTTGAACGGCATCCAGAGCGGCAGAAGCGTCAACTCCGGTGGAACGACAGGGCACTGTCGGTACTCAATCTGTCCCAGCAGGGCGAGGTAGTAGCGGGTAAAACTGTTCACCTTCTCGGCACCGCCAGCCGAGAGAATGGCATGTCGCGCACGAGCCATTTCTTCCGAGGCAGGATCATGCCCGGTCAGCTTGAGCGCGAAGTACGCCTTGACCGAGACGCTCATCTCCAGCGGACCGCCGGGATATTGACTCCATCCTCCCTCGGGGCGTTGCTGTCTGCGGAGATATTCGGCCGCCTGCAGGGCGACCTCCGACTTCTCACGCTTCATCCAGGCAAGCAGCAGGATGTACTCCGATTCGAGGATCGTGTCCCCTTGTAGTTCACCCAGCCAATAACCCTCCGGGTGCTGCTGAGCAAGCAGGTAATCCCGAGATTTCCGAACGGCCTGCTCGACCTGTGCTGCTGATTCGTTGAGATGGGAGTGAAGGACATCGACATGCGCACCGTCAAAGCGGACGCGTCCTTGCGAAAGACGGCTGGAACTCATTTCCTGTCCTTGATCTGCCCGCGTGATGCGAGATGAACCGGGTCGAAGGTTTCCGACCAACGTGCCTGCGCTAACCCGGAATATGGGCGGATGTTATGGACACTCAACTATTTGGGGCAAGGGCAAAACATCCCGCCTGAACATTCAGGGCCCACCTGTGTTACGCATACTGCATAACTTCAAATGGCAAGCGGCTTGAAGATATGCCACGAGGTCGATCTGGAGCCCGAGATATCGGCCAGATGGCCGATTCATTGGTCAAAGATCAAGATCCCGGCGAAATGGGTGGAACGAATCGCAGATAATCAATTCCAACCATAAAGAGTTTTTTCGCTTGAGGGTTCGTTCCCACGATTTCCAGGGTCAGAGTGTGCTTTCCTGGAGATATCTCACGTGCTGGGAATGTCAGCACCCCGGTCGTCTCCACTCGATGAGAGAACAGGTCGACCGGCTCCCCAAGCGGTTCGCCATCCAGAGACAACTGGACAATGCCGTAGTCGTCCGCTCTGGTCAGCAAGACCTCGGGGATCAGCAGGCCTCCCTGCTGAAGTTCAAATTCCAGTTCCAGCTGATCACCCGCCTGAGCTCCGGTCCACCACAGATGGTCATCGCCGCTCCAGTGGTCACTCGTGAACTGTGTCATGACCTGACGTCTCGCAGCGCCTGCGCTGGTGCGAATGACTGGCAGCGAGTGAGCCTCAATGCCCCCAGTGACCACTCCGGTCGATTCATCGATCTCCGCCTTGGGCCCGCGCAAGGGAACTTGCGACGGACTTGCGAGATAGGCCACCAGGTCCCTGACGTCATCTAAAGTCAGCGTCTCCAAGAGACGTTCGGGCATCAGCGACTTGTCCGATAAACGACGTTCCTCGATTTCTGCCAGTGGAACTACGATCGTATCATTGATCGTCCTTAACGTGACCGCGCTGTCGGTCTCCTTCTGAACGAGCCCTGTCACCACACGCCCATCCTCGGTAACGATTACCGTCTGCTGATAGTCTTTCCCCAGCACGGCACTCGGATCGACCACATTCTGCAAAACATAGTCGAGGTTCGTCCGATTCGATCCGGTGAGGTCCGGGGCGATTTGCTCACCGGAGCCGAACAAGCGGTGACAGGATGCACAGGTTTTTGTGAACACCATGCGGCCATGGCCGACATCAGCCCGGCGAAGAGCCTTGCCGTCAAGCGACCTCTTGAGTTTGGCGATCAACTCCTGCTTGTCTGCGGACGTCTCGCGAACGGAACCCCAGACTGCTTCGATCCGGTCACGCAGTTTCTTATCATCGAGTTGCAGCATCTGCTGGACGTTGAACGCGTGCAGATCGGTCCGCGGCACCCGCTTCTCATCGACCGCTGTGAGCAGCGCATTGGCAGAGCCGACTCGCCCCGTGAGTGTCGAGACAGCGTCTCGTTTTTCGTCAGCGGTGAGCTGTGCGTAGCGATCAAGAATGGCCGAGGTGACCGACTCTCCGTCATGAGCGGCAAGAGCCCGGATGGCGCTGCCGCGAAGCTGCGGATCTTCGAGGGCCGCGATGAGACTCCCGGTCGCCTGGGAGTCCCGACCGCGAACGAGAATCTCCATCGCCTGCTGTCGCTCTGACAGTGGAGCGCTTGCGTCAGCTAGAACTGCTCGCATCTTGGGGAAGACTCTCTGGTCACCGAAGATCACAGCCAATTGGTCCGACAGATGAGCGACCTCTGACACATCGCTGCTTGCCAGACGTTCATAGGCCGCACTCCAGGCCTTGGGCATCGGGATGTTCACCCGCCCTTCAAACGCTTTCTGCATCTCCTGCAGGATCATCAGTTGTTCCGACGTTTCTACAACCTCGGCCAGTTTCGCCACCAGCGGCGCGAGCGATGAATCTTCGGCCGCTGCCCGCCTGACGATGAACCGCTTCAGGAGCGGAATTCTTGTCTGCTCCGCGAGTTGCAGGGCTCGCACGGGATCAGCAGTGACGAGCGGCTCGATCGCATACCAGTCCATCAACGGCAGGTTATGGTCCTCAGCATCCTCGCCGTGCATCACCAGAGCTTGGACAATTTCCCAACGGTCCTTCAGCGGCGTCCGTTGCAAGGCAGAGGCAATGTACAACCGCACGACGGGGGACGGATCGTTTTTAGCCAGTTCAAGCATGTCCTGCAGGCACACTGCACTGGGACCATGTTGCTCCAACTCCAGTTGGAGTGTCCAGGCGCGGACGTACTCGTCTCCATGTGTGCGCAACTGATACAGTTGCTCGCCTGACAACTCTCCAATGGCATGCAACGTCCACAGGGCTCGCAACACATTGGTGACGTCTGCTTCCGAATTCAGCATCTTCTGCAAATGACCGATGGCTGCCGGCTCGAGTTTGCCCTTCGCTGCTCGCGCTTGAAGCAACCTTCGTGACATGCGGACATGCCATTCATTTTTGTGATCATGAAGTTCTGCGAGTTCCACATCCGACAAACGACCGAGGTCGATCGGCTGACGTTGTACCGTTCCATAGGAAATGTTGTAGATGCGACCGTTGGTGCGGTCCCAGATCTCCGGCTGATTGCGATGGCACGCGTTGGGATCGTACCAGTCGAGTGACCAGACCGTGCCATACGGTCCGTAACGCAGACCAATCCCCCGGAACCAGCGATCGTTTGCCAGCATCAAGTCCGGCCCGTGATCGCCGACGTACCCAGACCCCTCGTGGAACACGAGGTCCTCGTTGATCCGGTTGCCATGAATGTTGTGCATGAATACCTGATTGCGATAGCGCTCGGGGAAATTGTCTCCGAGATAGACCATTGCTCCGCAGTGGGCATGGCCGCCACCAGCGGCAAGCGTATCCGTGGGAGTCGTCGGTTCGTTGCCCCACCAGGCATGGTCGCGGATGTCTCCGACGTAGTGCCGATGTTTGGCAATGGTCTTGATGTCGTCAAACACATAAGGGTTGAAGTGCTGTCCTCCCTGGCGGTGATAACGCGCCCCTTGGATCATGTGCCACAGATGAGGAATCACGCAGGCTGTGATGAACGTCTGCCCGCGATCATTGAAGTCCACTCCCCAAGGGTTACTGGTTCCGCGAGCGAAGACGTCGAACTCATGCCTTGTGGGATGGTATCGCCAGACGCCCGCATTCAGGGGGATTCTCGCTTCGTCGGGCGTGCCCGGTTTGCCGACGCGCGAATGGGTGAAGACGCCGTGACATCCGTACAACCATCCATCTGGACCCCAGATGAATGAGTTGAGCGTCTCGTGCGTGTCCTGATAGCCAAATCCATCGAGCAGAACCTCAGGCTCGGCGTCAGGTCGGTCATCACCATCCTGATCGGGAACGAATAACAAGTACGGAGCCGCCCCGATATAGACGCCTCCGAATCCGACCTCGATCCCACTGACGAGATTCAACCCTTCCATGAAGACTTTTCGTGAGTCGAGAGTGCCGTCGTGGTCCGTGTCTTCCAGGATGATGATCTTATCTCGCCCCTCGCCTACCGGAGCACGTTGTGGATAGGTGTAAGCTTCGGCAATCCACAGTCGACCTCGTTCGTCGATCGCGAACGCGATTGGCTGATGAATCTGTGGCTCTCCTGCAGCAAGGGTGACATGAAAACCCTGAGGCACCGACATCTGTGCGGCGGCCTCCGCAGGAGCGAGTCCGGATGCCAATGGTCTCACTGGCTGCGGGATTTCATTCTTGGCGAATTGCGAGATGGGGGCATTCGTCGACTCTTCAGCAGCTTTCATGAAGCCGTGATGAGTCAAAACAATGATCAGCACTCCAAGCGAACGAACAATCCTGGTCATGGATTCGTTTTCCATCCGGTCTCATTGAGGTCAAAGCAGTGAGTGTTTTGAGGCTGTCATTATGTCAAACAGACAGGCGACTTGCATGTCTCACTGTTTGGCGACCGAAGATTCGGATGATGCCGGAAGTAGCATCTTCGCGGGACAATTGTAGAGCCCACCGGCAGCATCACGTGAAAGACCGCAGATTCCGAGTCGGATTCCGACGATTTGTTTCATTAGGAAGGTATGTTTCACGACAACAACACTAAACGATAACCAACAAGAGCAGCCATTTCAGTGGTCGACTTCTGTAAGGGAATCATGGGCCCTGCTGTCACTGGGGGAACAAAACGGCACGATCCGCCTGTCAGGTGAAAGTCCGTTTAACCGTTATTTGCTTCCCATTCTTGGGAATTCCCCCAAACCATGCCAAAACTCGGATGCGAAGGATTTCCATCTCTCTAAACTCAATTGACACGATTCGGGAAAGCCTTCAAAGTGCCCGCAATGGCGGACCAAGAAAATATTCCAAATAAACCAAACGCTTCATTTTAACAGATCGGTGCGATTCAAATGACTGGAGAAGATGCGACAGGAATGTTGTCCCTGCGGACCATGGTTCCGGCGGCGATTGCCGTCTGGGCGGCGACTTTCTGGTTCGTCCATGGACCGATGGTCTTCGCTTACCTGGCGATGCACGCAGCGACCACGGGAGTCTTCCTGGCAGCGATTTACTTTGCTGATCGTGCTCGACATAACGCAGCGCCCTTGCAGACCCTGCGAGTAACTCCCCAATCCAGCTTCGAATCTCAGACACCGGCCAAGCGATCTGTTGCCAGCTGATTTCAGAAGTCGCCAGAAAAGATCGATTCAAGCGTATTGTGCTTGAGTCGATGCGGCTTCGTGGAGATTCTTGAAATCCTTTCTGATCACGAGTGACAAGGCCTTGGAATCTCGATTTCAAGCGGTTGTCATAGAATTAAAGTTGCGCGCGGACAGCGGATGCAAGACGACGCATCCCATCTGCAATGCCTTCAGGGCTTTGCACGCCGAAACTCAGCCGCATCTGATGGCGCGGACGTTCCGAGAGTGGGCCTGCATAGCACAACTCGCCCGGAACGTACATCACACCATGCTGCTTTGTGGCTGCCTGAAACAGCTCGCTTCGGAAGCCTGTTTCGAGCCTTTTCGGCAGACTCATCCACACGTACAGACCTCCGTGCGGATGAACCCAGCTTACTCCTTCCATGTCCGAGAATTCGCGATCGGCCGCTTCGAGCATCGCGTCCCGTTTTCTGCGGTAAGCCAGACACACTTCTTCGACGTGTGACTCGTAGAGACCGCTTTCCAAAACCCGCGACAGCAAGTGTTGATTGAAGTTCGCGGAACCGAAGTCCTCGTTCCCTTTGCGATCGCAGAGCGGAACAACAAGTTCCTGAGGGACCACGCCAAATCCAATCCTCAGGCCGGGAGAATAGCTCTTGGAGAATGTCTGAGTATAAATCACCGTGTCGCCGGTTGTGTCGTGACTCAACACACTCGGAATTGTCGGCCCGTTGTAGTGCAACTCCCGATAGGCCGCATCTTCGAGGATAAGAATGCGTTGATGCTTCGACCACTTGCGAGCGATCTCCACAATGGGGCCGCGTCGCTCGGCGCTCAGGCAACGACCGCTGGGGTTGTCATAGTAACTGACAAGATAGATCAGCTTGACGCGCTCAAGTTGACCGTCCTGTTCCAGTTGAGCCAGTTGTGCATCAAGCGATTGAGGACACATTCCGTCGTCATCGGTGTGCACCGTCACCGTCCTGGCCCCGACTCCATGGAGGTTTCCGAGAAAGACGAAGTAAGTCGGGCCGGCCACCAGGCAAATATCACCCGGATCGAGAAGCACCTCACAAACCAGCGATAGCAACTGCTGTGACCCGGTTGTGAGAATCAGTCGATTTCGATCGATCCCCAGCCCAGAGACGTCGGTCCCCTCCAGACGCGCCAGGTGTTTCAAGAGTAGTCCCCGCAGATGCTCCGAACCAGCGGTTGTGCCATATTGCAGAGCCTTACGAGCAGACGCATCGTCGGACAACAACAGCAGAGCGGCTTCACGCGTTTCCTTAACCGGCAGACTGGCAAAGTCGACCAAGCCGGCGGCGAGTGACACGACATCTGTGTTCTCGACCGCCTGCTGCATCAAAAAGCTGATCGCCTGCTCGCTCGCGTAATGCCATCGCTGAGAAAGCTTGAGCGGAGGTAAGTTGCTCATGAGTCGAGCTTCAACTCCTCACGCACGAAGTGGAGCGCATCGACCAGAACATCAACATCATCCTTTGTGTTATACATGCCAAAACTCGCCCGGACTGTTGCCGGAACACCAAGCCGCTCGTGTAGCGGCATCGTGCAGTGATGACCGTGACGCACGAAGACGCCTTTCAGGTCCAGCAATTGAGCCACATCTTGTGCAGCGACGTCCTCCAGGGTGAAACTGATGATGGCCCCGCGCTGTGAAGTGCCAGGACCATAAATCGTCAGTCCGGGCACCTTCTTGAGTCGGTCCCAGGCATGTCGCAACACGGATTGTTCATGCCGATGAATGGGACAGAAACCCAAGTCTGTGACAAACTCGATGGCTCTTCCCAGTGCGATCGCCTGGGCAATGGGGAGAGTCCCTGCTTCAAACTTGGCAGGCAGATGGGCGACGGTGAATCCGTCTGTCGAGACCCGATCGATCATGTGTCCGCCACACAAGAACGGGTCCATCACATCGAGCAACTCTCGCCGTCCATACAACGCTCCGATTCCCGACGGCCCGTAAAGCTTGTGACCTGAGAACGCGAGAAAATCGATGTGATCGTTCGCGACGTGCGTAGGCATGTGCGGCACGCTCTGGGCACCGTCAACCAACACGAGTGCACCCACCGCTTTTGCTTTGCTGATCACCTCAGCCAACGGCGGGACGGTTCCAAGAACATTCGACATGCCTGTCACAGCGACGAGTTTGGTTTTTTCAGACATCACCTGGTCAGCGGCGTCGATGTCGAGCTGTCCATCGGTTGTGAGTGGCCAGTAGCGGATGACCGCTCCCATCTGCTGAGCGACCCATTGCCAGGGAACGATGTTCGCGTGATGCTCCATCTCGTTCAGAACGACCTCGTCGCCGGCCTTCAGGAACTTTCGTCCCCATGCATTGGCCACGAGGTTGATGCCCGCCGTTGTGCCAGATGTGAAGACCACTTCGTCGGTGCTGGCTGCTCCAATGAACTGCCTGATCTGCTCCCGGGAATGCTCTAGTTCACGGCTGACTCGGTCGCCGTAGCGGTAAACGCCGCGATAGGCATTGGCGTAATACTGCTCGTAAACTTCCCGTTCCTTGTCGATCACACACTGCGGCTTCTGAGCAGAAGATGCCGAATCGAGGAACGTGACGGGAACTCCTCCTTCCAGCTTGTGGTGGAGGGCCGGGAATTGGGCGCGGACAGCTTCGATGTCCAGCACCCTTGTGTCGTCTGCAACCGGCAGTGAGGGCTTCTCTGTCTGAGAACCGGCCTTTCCCTGAAGGCTGACCTTGTTCGGACTCTGTCCATTAACGCCCAAAGACTCGATTCGGTCCTTTGACAACGGGGCGAGGTTCGCCTGGGCGATCACCTTGATCCGTTCCACCATCGAGTACAGGCCGTTGCGACGTTGCGGGACGAGGTGTGATTCCAGTCCCAATCGCTCGAAGGCAGCTTCGAAGTCGGTGTTGAGGATCTGTTCCGGTGACTTTCCGTTGGCGAGCGTGAGCAACACCACGATCAGACCGTCTACGATCCGGGCATCGCTTTTCGCTCGAATTTCGATGGTCGTTCCAGCCGCATCCTTGTGGACTTCCGGGATGAACCAGACCTGCGATTGACACCCATAAACCCGGTTTTTCTCGACCATTTCCGAGGCATCAAGCGGCGGGAGTTCTTCTCCCAGCTCGATCAGATATCGACACTGGTCCTCCCAGAGACCGAGGAAGTCAAACTCCTCGGTCAATTCCTCAATCGTCATATCCTGCAGTCCGGGCACAAGCTGGCTCCCTGGAAGGCGTTTGTTCGCTCGAATGCCATTCTACGCACTCCCCCAAGGCATTCCAACTGGCGACCAGCAGCAGTCTGAAATCACTCGGAGAAAGGTTGCCCCTGTCGGCAATCTCTCGTCAATCGGACGACTGATTTTTCTGAACCCTCACGGGAGGTTCCTCAATTCTGCGGAAGTCCCCCGGTTTCCATCTTCTGAATTCGTATTCCGCGACTTAGAATGTCGTCGTTCTATTTTCTTTCTGAAGTGTTCGGCCTTCGGGCCGAACCAACGCAAGAGGAGTTTCTTTACAATGTTACATCGAGAAAAGGTCCTGACCCCCTGGATGGGTGAGTTGGCTGACCGTTTCGCTCGTTTGAGGAACGCGCGATTCGGGCAGTGGCAACTCGTCTCTCCCCGTGTGATTCAATCACACAACACCCCTGCTGACGATTCAACAATCGACTTGGATTGTGAGTCGGAGTTGATCCTGTCAGCAAGCTGACAGCGACAGAAAACGACGATTGAAGGCCCACGGCACCAGATTGGTCCGTGGGCCTTTTTTGTGGAATGGCTTCGCTTTCAGGAACTCATCTGAGTTCATCGACCAGGAAGACCGTCAGTGAACGGGCACCGTGAGCTCCGATCACCAGCGACTGTTCGATGTCCGCCGTCTTCGATGGCCCGGAAATCCATGAGCCAAATGCTGACTGACCGATCGCGATCCGCTCGTACGCCTCGTGCAGGTTGCTCACGACATGACCACTCGGCACGACCAACGACAGATGTTGTGTGATGAAATGGAGAATGCGATGGATCGGATCTTCAGCTGTCACCCAGACAGCTCCGTTCTCTGCGACGGCCCACTGTCCCGGGAGAATGGCGTAGTCCACGTCTTTCAGTTCATGGGGATCCGAAATCGACCCGAGATCAAAGGTCGTGGCTCCGAGACCTTCCATCAACGTGCATGTCTTTTCGGCGTTCGAGTACGTTTCGATCCCCTCAAGTAATCGAGAGGCGTCGCCGAGGGTTGCCACACGCTCACACCGTCCGCCGACCGTGCCGAGCACCTCGGCGAAATGGGCGTGAGGGTCAGCAAAGGTGATGCCCTCCGTGAACGGGGCGGGTGAGGGGAAGTCCTGCCGCTGATGACGGCGAACACGACTGAGAATCTCATCACGGGATGACACAGTAACAGTTTGGGGTTAAGGTCTGAGGCGAAGTCATGATACAGGACTTCAATTTAGCCAATGCTCACACTCCTCGTCGACCTCAGGGATTGGCCACTGAGATGTCGCAGTCCCTGAGACACGCCCTGACCAGAGCTGTAATGATTGAACTGACCAACTCCGCAGCGGGTGTCTTGCTTCCGGTGCATGCTCAGCCGAACGCTCGGCAGGACGGCATAGTGGGAATTCACGATGGCCGGCTCAAAGTCGCAGTCACTCAGGCTCCGGAAAAGGGCAAGGCCAACAAGCAGTTCATCCGCGTGATTGCCACGGCCCTCGGCCTCAAACGCTCCCAGATCGAGTTGGTCAAAGGACAGACCTCTTCGACGAAGACCTTCGCCGTCAGTGGGATCTCGCAAGCCGAACTGCAGTCACGAATCGCCACGATTTTGAAAGACTGAACCGAGATCGCCCGCTCAGCGAGTGGTTGCGAACGGGGTCTTCCGCTCGTGCTGAGCTTCCCATTCCTCCGGAGTCCATTCGTCGGCGGTGTCCTGCTCCTCGAGGGGAATACCTCGATGCAGGTCGTACCATCCATCGACGTCTGCGACAAAAAACTGTCGAAACCACAACATTTGAGTGACGCGCTCCTGCGGTGCAAACAGGCGAACACCGATTCCTTTGTCGAACCAGTCGAACAGCATCCCGAAAAAGCCGCTGGGAACGTACTTCACACAGCTCATGTCAATCGCGACCGAACGACGTTTTTCATTCAGGATGACATGGTTCAAGCCGTCACGAAGCAGGGACAGGTCTGCCCCGTCCCAGATCTCCATGTCGCCGAGTTTCATGAGTCTCGTTCCATCATGGTCGCTGAGGGTCAGTCCTTCGAGGCTCTTGCGTTCGGCCATTGCGTCTCCAGGCGTACTGCTCGTTGAGAGGTTTCCCCCCGTGCTCACGAACACGGGGGATGCACGACTCACACGCAATCAGCACGCCAGTGAAGATTGTTCTGTGCCGAACAGCTCGTGAAATACCACAAAGGCATATCTCGCAAGAACTTCGGCGAGACGCCGTCGCCAGGCGGTAACGAACTGCATGATGCACTTTGGCAACATCATTGTTGCACGCACGCAACGTGGCGCGATCTCACGAACACCGCAACAGCTCAGCCTCGATCGTGGAGGCCTTCGAGACATCTGTCGAAGACCAAGATCGGTCACTTTCCTTCAGGCACGAACAGCAGACGGCTGCAGTTGCAGAAGATCACTTTGCCGGAGTTCAGTCCGACTCGCATTTGGGGAGTGATCGCGACGTAACAGTTCGTGCAGATCGTCCCGTCGACAGCTGCCAGTGCGTCCGCTCCATAGGCGTCGACGAGGCGGCGGTAGTTCGCAGCGGCATCTCCGCTGAGGATCTTTTCGGCGTCTTTGACTTTGACTTCCAACTCGCTGATTTGCGATTTCAGTCCAGCCTCAGCGGCAGCGACCTCTTTGGCCCGCTTGTCGCGTTCCTCTCGGGTTTGTGTGACCTGCTGCTCGGCTTCCCCGACAGCAATCTGCATTCGATCGACGGTCTCAAGGGCCTCCAGGATTTCATCTTCCAGGACGCTGTTGGCGACGGTGTCCGCTTCGATCTGCCCCTTGATGATATCGAACTCTTTATTGGATGATGCTGCATTCAACTTGGCCCGCAAACCGGCGATCTTGCCTTCGTTGGTCTTGAGATCCAGGGCCTTCCGATCTGCACTCGCCTTGGCCTGTTTGAGAGCTTCACGCTTTGAGGCCAATTCCGCCTCCGCCTTTTGCATCAGAGCTTCGCGGGCTTTGACCTGTCGGGGACCGCGGGCAAGTTCCTCTCGCACTTCCCCCAGTTTTGAAAGCAGACCATGCAGATTCCGCAAACCAACGTTCATGTCCGTCATTGACTGTCGACTCCGTGCGGTCCGTCATGGGACCACCACCAGGGATGTCAAAAAGTAACCCGGCCTTCCTGGAAAAGCCGGGTTTCATATGAGTTCGTACTCAACTTTAATCGTGGTGACCACATAAAAAACCGCCGATTGCGAAAGTGCCATCGGCGGTGGGTCATCAGTTTGGTGCTCCTGCTGACAACCGTTCGAGGAACCCCTTCAATTGATGGCTCCTCACCGGATGCTGAAGTTTCCGTACAGCCTTGGCCTCAATCTGCCGCACCCGCTCGCGCGTCACTCGAAAGATCCGACCGACTTCTTCCAACGTATACGTGTAACCGTCGCCCAAGCCGTATCTCAGCTTGATGATCTCGCGTTCGCGATAAGTCAGGGTTTTGAGCACGTGATCGATCTTGTCCTTGAGCATCTCTTGAGCAGCGGCGCTGACAGGATTGTCACCACGGTTGTCCTCGATGAAGTCACCGAAGTAACTGTCCTCCCCTTCGCCGATCGGCCTGTCCAAACTAATGGGGTGACGAGAGATTTTCAACACGCGCTGGGTTTCTTCGAGGCTGACACCGGCTGCGGCAGCCGTCTCTTCCATGGTCGGTTCGCGACCAAGTTGCTGGACCAGTTCCTTGCTGATGCGACGGAGACGGGACATGGTCTCGATCATATGCACAGGAATACGGATGGTCCGCGCCTGATCAGCGATGGCTCGTGTGATTGCCTGGCGAATCCACCAAGTGGCATACGTCGAAAATTTGTATCCTCGACGATACTCGTACTTGTCGACTGCCCGCATCAGTCCCGTGTTCCCCTCCTGAATGAGGTCGAGGAAGCTGAGTCCCCGGTTG
>JAGQQG010000370.1 GCA_020426325.1 Planctomycetaceae bacterium
GTCGTCGATAATGTCCGGTTCGCGATTCAGAAAACGCGGCCCAACCGTGAGGAAACCCATCGCAGCGAGGTTGGGGTCATTCTCCGACAGCCCCAACTGGTCGGCGGCAATTTGTTCGATGAGAAAGCGGTTGTACGGTTTGTCGGCGTTGAGGGCGTTGACGACGTAATCGCGGTACGTGTACGAGTTGGGATAGAACCGGTTCTCGGTAAACACATATCCCTTGGTGTCGGCGTAACGGGCGATGTCGAGCCAGTGGCGTGCCCAACGCTGACCATACAGGGGTGAGTCCAGCAGCCGGTCGACCATGTTTTCGTATGCCTGCGGGGATGTGTCCTGCTCGAACTGTTGGACTTCCTCGACGGTGGGAGACAATCCGTGCAGGTCGTATTTGAGGCGGCGGAGCAGAGTGCGTCGGTCGGCTTCCGGACTCAGCGAAACGCCGGTTCCTTCCTGCTTGGCCAGAATGAAGTGGTCAATCGAATTCTCGAGTGCCTCGCTTCCTTCCGGCTGCGGGACCGTTGGATTCTCAATGGGTCGATAAGCCCAGTGTCTCTCGATAGCC
>JAGQQG010000371.1 GCA_020426325.1 Planctomycetaceae bacterium
TCCCGTTTGGGGAGCGGAGGATGGAGATTCGGATGGGGGAGTCGCGGATGCTTCGCCTTGTGCCAATGCTTCACGGGCTCGGGCGGCTGCTTCCTCCAGCAATCGAACCTTTTCTTCCATCTCCTTGCCGGGCTTGAACGTGACTACAAACTTTTCCGCCACATAGACTTGGTCACCCGTTCGGGGGTTCCGAGCCTTTCTGGCGGCACGCTTTTTGACTTCAAACACACCGAAGTTTCTGAGTTCGATTCGCCCGTCTTCCACCAGCGTCTCAACGATCGCATCGAACGTCTTTTGGACGATCTCTTTCGTTTTGAGCTGAGTCAGACCAATCTCTTCAGAAATTGCTTTGACGATTTCTTTTTTTGTCACTTCTGGATCCCCCGCGATCGTTGGCTTTGATCGGGTCTGAAAACCCGGTCGAAGATGGTAGAGCCTGAAAACGTCTCAAATGTAAATGCTTTATGGACTTAGTGTCAAGCCTTTTCATTTGGGACGACAAACTCGCCCGATCGGAGGTTCACCTTAAGTTATGACCAAGAGGAGAGTTACGACGAGAGAT
>JAGQQG010000372.1 GCA_020426325.1 Planctomycetaceae bacterium
CCTTCGCCGCGGCCGCCTGCAGGGCTACCGCGTTGTTGCCGATCACATGGATCGACACCTCCCCGCCGGCACCGTTCACCTGGTCCGTGGTTTGCGTCTCGCCTGCTGGCTGACTCAGCAGGGAACGCACCGCGGGGGGAATGCGGTCGGCTTCCACGTACCGTTCCAGCACCGCCAGTGCGTCGGCCCGGCTGCCACTGCCGGCCAACAACGGGCCGGAAGCAATCACATCCAGCGGATCGCCGATCACGTCGGAAATCACCAGGCCAATGGTTTTCCCGGCATTCGAAGCACGGGCCAGCCCGCCCCCTTTGACGCGCGACAGGTTCCGCCGCACCAGGTTCAGTTCGTCAATCGAGGCACCGGCGTGCATCAGCAGGCGGGTCACATGCTGTTTGTCCTCCAGGCTGATTCCGGCCGCCGGAGCCGGCAGCAGGGCACTGCCACCACCGGAGAGCAGCACGAGGCACACATCCTCCGGCCCCAGCGCGGCGACCCGCTGCAGAATGTCCTCCGTCCCGCGAACCCCCGCTTCCGTCGGCTCGTTGACTCCCGCCGGCC
>JAGQQG010000373.1 GCA_020426325.1 Planctomycetaceae bacterium
GATCATGCCGATCATGCCCGTGGCGGTGAAGAACACCGGATTGCCGACACCGGCGACCGGCACGTCCATGAGCAGGTTGAGCAGCCAGAAGCCCGGCAGGATGCCGAGGATCGTCAGCGGGATCGACAGCATCAGGACCAGCGGCAGCGTGTAGCTCCTGGTCTCGTGCACGAGCAGGATGTAGATGCCCAGGCACGCGGCCAGGAACGCCAACCCCAGGTCGCGGAACGCGTCGAGCGTGATCTTCCACTCGCCCTCGCCGCGCCAGTCGACCGCGAACCCGGCGGGCAGGCTCCAGGGATCGCCGCCGCCGAGGTCGAACATGCTGCGTTCGGCGAGCGGGCGCGCGTTCCCGTCGGGCGGCGGCACGGCGTCCGCGGCCACCTGATCGGCGCCCATGTCGAGCACGATCTCGGCCGGCGGGCGCCCGGCGGCCTCCCCGAACACGTAGGCGACGCGCTGCAGGTTCTTGCGATGGATCGTGCCCTCGGCCGGAACGGTCTCGAACGTGCCGAGCTCGGCGAGGGAGACCAGCGCGCCGTCGCGGCCGCTGACGCGCA
>JAGQQG010000374.1 GCA_020426325.1 Planctomycetaceae bacterium
TCGATGCTATGTGCCGCCAGGCGCCAACAGGGTGGCGGAGGGCCCAGGCTGGTACGAGAATCCCTTCTCGTGCCCATTCCCCGGCGGGAATCCTCTCCCGCAACGCCGAGTCTCCCCGCAACGCCGAGCCATGCCGCAATCCTCCGCGGTTGTCCCGCCGCCTGTCTGCATCCGCGCATGTCAATGGGGCGGCCGCCCCCTTAACGATCCCCCGCTGATGGGGAGGGCGGTGCAGTATCGTTGGCAGGCGCCGATGCGGCCCAGGCGGCGACAGGGCTCGAACGACCGCGCTGCGCCCATCGCACTGGCGGACAAGCCGACCAGTGGCACGCCCTTGGCAGCCGACAGTGCCACCCGGCCGCAAATCGGAGAACCGCAAAGGTCGCGGTCAGATTTGAGAGGGCTCATTGCATATGAGTCGTCCTGGCTTGAAATGAACTAGTCCACGGAAAAGTTGATGTTTCCGGCCGATGTCAGCTAAGATGTGGAGGATCTGGGCCGAAACGCCGCCATCGGCGGCCCTCGACAGGGAGAGTTCAAATGACCATACGATCTCTCGC
>JAGQQG010000375.1 GCA_020426325.1 Planctomycetaceae bacterium
AAACCATCACACAGAACAACGGTGATTACCTGCTGATCGTGAAAGCCAATCAACCCAAACTGCATCGTGCGGCTCAACAGTCTTTCGTCATCCCGAAAGACCCCCAGAAACGCACCAACGGCCCCCTACCGAAAGCGTCGAGCGCGTGAGCGAATGCGTTCGGCCTTCACGCTGGAGAAGAATCGTGGTCGAGTCGAACGCCGCACCTTGGCCACCAGGACTCAGGACGTGGCGTGGGCCGACTGGACCGGCCTGGGACAGTTTCTCAGGCTCGAACGGTCTGTCACTGTTCATGGTGAAACGACCACGACGGTGCAGTACGCCATCACCAGTCTGCCTCCCGATCGCGCCAGCCCCGAACGGCTTCTGGATCTGTGGCGTGGCCGCTGGGAGATCGAGAACCGCCTGTTCTGGGTGCGCGATGTGGCCTTCCGCGAAGACCACAGCCGCATCCGCAACGGCACGGCCCCGCTGTCGATGAGCCTGATCAAGAATGCCGCGATGAACACACTCCGCGCCCTCAAAGTCCCCAACATCACCGCAGCCCTCCGCGAA
>JAGQQG010000376.1 GCA_020426325.1 Planctomycetaceae bacterium
CCGAAGAGGTCGAAACTCTCGTGACGTTCCCCATCGAAACCGCCATCAACGGAGCCAACGGCGTTCAGGCGGTCCGCAGTTCCTCGGGAATCGGGATCTCGGTCATCTATGTCGAGTTCGACTGGGGGACGGACATCTACACGGACCGTCAGATCGTCATGGAACGGCTGCAACTGGTTCAGGATCGCATGCCGGCCGGCGTCAGCCCGACGCTGGCTCCCATTTCGTCGATCATGGGGCAGATCCTGATGCTTGGGATGTGGAGCGACGATGGTGCGACGGATCCTGTCGAGCTGCGCACGCTGGCAGACTGGGTCGTCAGGCAACGGCTGCTGACGATTCCCGGCGTGTCGCAGGTCTTCACAATGGGTGGTGGGCGAAAACAGTTTCAGGTGCTGGTCGACCCTGATGAATTATTGCGCTACGGCGTCACGTTGCACGATGTCAAACAGGCCGTTGTCAACAGCAACCAGAATGCAACAGGCGGCTATCTCGATCAGCAGGGGCCAAACGAGTTACTGGTCCGTGCCCTGGGAAGAATCCAGACCATCGAAG
>JAGQQG010000377.1 GCA_020426325.1 Planctomycetaceae bacterium
TACGCCCGGACAAAGCATTGCGCAATGAGTTGGCGCGCGCACGGGTCGTATCGTGCTCATCACGGGTTGCCATATAGCTGGGACACATGGTGCCTCCACCCAACTTGCGGCAGACCCCGGCACCGTTGCACATTTCAATCGCCGGCGCGTAACCGCCATCGGCACCCCAATCGAAGACGGTCTGCAATTCAATTGTCTGGTAAGTTGGCCCCATGCGTAGATTTTCCGTAGGCAGCGGCGCATCGACGATTTTGCCGGGGTTCATCAGGTTGTGCGGATCGAAGATCGCTTTCGTTTCACGCAAGGCATTGTAGAGCGTCTCTCCAAAAAGTTTGGGGTTATAGGCGCTACGGGCAAAACCGTCGCCATGCTCGCCGCTCATCACGCCGCTATATTGTACAGCGAGATCGGTGGCATATTCGCCCACCGCACGCAATTTGGCGATATCCAGGCCATCCTTCATATTGAGCAAGGGGCGCACATGGAGACAGCCCGCTGATGCGTGGGCATAGACAGCTACTTCGCCAATCTGATTCTCTTTGCGGCAGAAATCG
>JAGQQG010000378.1 GCA_020426325.1 Planctomycetaceae bacterium
GTCGGCAACAGTCGCGTTGAACAGGACAAGACGGATCTGGCAACCGAACTGATGAAGATCGGTGGCGACAAACTTATTCTTCCCGTGGATACTCACTGCGGCGACGCCTTCAGCAGCGACTGCAATAAGCTGGTTGTCAATGCCGGTGAAATCCCTGACGGTTTTGAAGGTCTGGATATCGGTCCCCGAACCGCTGCGATGTACGCCGACATCGTCGCGAACGCCAAGACTGTTGTCTGGAACGGTCCGATGGGCGTCTTCGAAATGCCGCCGTTCGACGAAGGAACCCGTGCTGTGGCGGAAGCTTTGGCGAAGGGAACCGGAACCAGTATCATCGGCGGCGGCGACAGTGCTGCCGCCATTCGGCAGTTGGGGTTTGAAGACAAAGTGTCTCACGTCAGCACCGGCGGCGGGGCCAGTCTGGCCATGCTGGAAGGAAAAAAGTTTGCCGCCGTCGAAATTCTCGACCCGGCATGACGTTAACAGGGATCGCCCGGACCGTAGGCGGATTTCTCCGAAATCCGCACCCGTTACGTGCCGGTTTCGGAGAAACC
>JAGQQG010000379.1 GCA_020426325.1 Planctomycetaceae bacterium
TTGAACGCGACCGCGAGCGGGATTTTTCCGTCCGTCAATTCGCTTCGCGAGAGTGGCAACGTGGGAATGTCCGCAGGCAGTCCTTTTCCGGAGATTTCGCGTTCCCAGCGCTCATCGGCTTCGATGGCATCGGCTTCATTGAAGTATTGCCTGATGACGGTTCTTGCCAGAAGTTTCTTGGCTGTTTTCGGATTCTCGCCCAACACCTTTTGTGTTTCGTCCAAAGGCAAGTCCGTCAACAGCTCGAAGTACATTGGCATCACATTGTCTGGAATCTGCATGAATTTCTTCATCATCTCGTAAGGCGGTTCGCTGATGCCGATGTAGTTGCCCAGGCTTTTTCCCATGCGTTTGACGCCGTCAATGCCGACGAGAATCGGAGACATGACCCCGATTTGTTGGGGCAGGTCTTGATCTTTTTGCAGGGTGCGGGCCAGCATGAAACTGTAGAGTTGCTCGGTTCCGCCGAGTTCGATGTCGGCTTTGATCATCACCGAATCCCAGGCTTGCATGATGGGGTACAGGCACTCGTGCAAGTAAATGGCGGTCTCG